>CAMTZV010000048.1 GCA_947086625.1 uncultured bacterium
TGCGGCTATCGCCCCGGCAAGGAGCTGGACAAGGATGAAATCAGGACAAAGATGACGCGCGCCGACACGAAGGCGAACTCCGTGCTCGCGCGGATCATCAAAAAGGGTATGACAAAGAAGGAAAAGCTGAAGGCGATCCACGATTACCTTGTGCGCTACTGCGTGTATGACGAGGGCATGTCGACTGACGGCTACGACGATTCCTACACCGCTTATGGCTGTCTCGTGAAAAAGCGGGCGGTCTGCCAGGGCTATGCGGCGGCGTTCAATCTGCTGGCCATCAAGGCGGGTATCAGCTCCATCACGGTAGCAGGCGAGGCGGGCGGCGGCTCCCATGCCTGGAATTATGTGAAGGTCGGGAGCACGTACCGCTATGTGGATGCCACGTGGGACGATCCGCTGCCGGACCGCGGTGTGGAGGCGGGCGTGCCGCACAAATATTTCTATGTGACGCAGTCCTTTCTTGCGAAGAACCATAAGTGGGACAGAGTGGAGAACGCGAAGAAATATGTGGACTACGCGTCGGTTTTGTACTAGTATACTCCAGGCGAACGAACTTGAACGATATTAGGCGTCGGAAAAGGAGAGACGCATGTATTCATTTGAAACCCGCGTTCGCTACAGCGAATGCAATGCAAAAAACAGGGCGGGGCTGACGACGCTGCTGGACTATCTGCAGGACTGCTGCACGTTTCAGTCACAGCATCTTGGGATCGGGCCGGAATTTTTAGACGCGCACCACGTCGCGTGGATTTTAAGCGCTTGGCAGGTCGATGTCCTGCGCTATCCGTCGTTGGGTGAAAGGCTGACGGTTTACACGTGGCCGTATGAGCTGAAGGGCTTTTACGGAATGCGCAATTTTAAAATCGAGGATGAAAGCGGGGCGCTCATCTTAAAGGCAAATTCCGTCTGGGTGTATATCGACACGCTGACCGGAAAGCCTGCGCGCCCGATGCAGGCGATGCATGAAAAGTATCCGGCGGAGAAGCCTCTTGAGATGGAATATCTCGGGCGCAGGCTCCCGGAGCTTCCCTCCGGGGAGAAGAAAACGGCGATCCGGGTTCCGCACTACTTTATTGACACGAATCACCACGTCAACAACGCGAAATATATTTTGATGGGCGAGGAATTTCTGCCGGAGGGCTTTGCGGTTACGCGGGTCTGGGCGGAGTACAAAAGGGCCGCGGTGCTGGGCGATGTTATCGTCCCGGAGGTAGCGGCAGCGCAGGGACAGATCAGCGTACGGCTGACCGACGCGGACGGCGTGTCCTATGCGAACATGATTTTTTACGGACATGACGACAGGGGGCGGATGCCCGAAACAGTACAGGACGCGGACGGCGGAGACAAAGAGGAGTTTTGATGAGATTAGGCGAGTATGAGACACTGACGATTGTAAAAAAAGTAGAATTTGGCGTGTATCTGGCCAGAGAGGGAGACGATGCGGAAAGGGTACTGCTTCCGAAGGCGCAGGTGCCGGAGGATGCCGCAGTCGGAGGGACGCTGCGGGTTTTTCTGTACCGCGACTCCAAAGACCGCATGATTGCCACGTGCAGGGAGCCGAAGCTGACGCTGGGCAAACTGGCGCTGCTTCGCGTCGTTCAGGTGGAAAAGATCGGGGCGTTTCTCAACTGGGGGCTGGAAAAGGATCTGTTTCTTCCATATAAAGAGATGGGCGGCGGAAAGGTCGCCGTGGGCGATGAGGTGCTCGTGACGCTCTACGTTGATAAGAGCGGAAGACTCTGCGCGAGCAGAAGGCGGCTCTACGAGTGCCTTTCCACGGACTCGCCCTACCAAAAAGGCGACGCGGTACACGGAAGGGTGTACGAGTTCGGACACGACTTCGGCACGTTTGTGGCGGTGGACGACCGCTATTCGGCGATGATCCCGCGAAGCGAGGATACCTCGGATTTGAAGGTGGGGGATGTGATCGAGGCGAGGGTCACGGCGGTCAAGGAGGACGGCAAGCTGGACATCACCCGCAGGGAGAACCGGGAGACACAGATGGACGTGGACGCCGAAAAGGTGCTGAAGGTCATCGGTGAATACGCGGGTGTGCTGCCCTTTAACGATAAGGCTTCGCCCGAGCGCATTATGCGTGAGATGCAGATGAGTAAGGCCGCGTTTAAGCGTGCGGTCGGGCATCTCTATAAGGCGCGCATGATCGAGATCACGGAGAAAGGGATTCGGCTTCTGTGAGAGATCGGAGGAAAAAACGGCTGCCTGTTTTTCAGGCAGCCGTCTTGTACAGACCCGCATATGGAAGTTCGCTGCGAAAGCAGCAGGCGGGCCGCGCGGCGGTTTAGACGTAGAGGTCTACGCTGCCGCCCACGCCGGGGTTTACGGATAACTCCATCGCACGGATGAGTCCCGCACCGTTTGCCTGCGCCATGTCAAGCTCCTTGCCAAGCATGGCAAGACCGACATCGGTCGGCACGTCGTATCCGCCTGCCTTTATAGAACCCTGCTCCATCTGAAACAATGCGGAGGAGGCGAGTGCGCCAATCTCCATGAATCATCCCACCTTTCTTATGAATATGTTGGATATGTGTACCGTTCAGAGCCAAGTTTGAAAATCCTGATTCTGAGCAATATGCGTAACAGTTCAGCCCGCGCCATTCGAGGAGGCAGCTACGCTGCTTTCCCGCTGCTGACGCAGCTAACTTTGCTCATGATCTGGCGCTCGGCTCATCGACTGTTACGGTACCGTTCAGAGCCATGTTTGAAAATCCTGCGGATTTCCAAACTGTGGCGTATCCGCCAGAGAAATTTGCAAAAATGCAGTCATTCATGCAAGCATGATGCCTGCATCTTATGCAAATTGCCCTGGCTCTGAACGGTATACATATCTTAACATGAAAGCGGGAAAAATACAATAAAACACGAGATCACGGAGGTATTTTTATGTTGGACGTTATTATAATTGGAAGCGGGCCTGCGGGGCTTTCTGCGGCGATTTATGCGATGCGCGCCGGCTTGAAAACGCTGGTGCTGGAAAGGCAGCCGATGAGCGGCGGACAGATTTTAAATACAGTGGATGTCGACAACTATCCGGGTCTCCCCGGGATTGGCGGGTTCGAGCTGGGGGACAGCTTCCGAAAGCATGCCGAAAAGCTGGGCGCACGGTTTGAGACGGCGGAGGTGACGGGCATTGAGACGACGGACGGGAAGGAAAAGACGGTCGTGACTGACAGGGGCAGGCATAAATGCCGTGCCATTGTGCTGGCGATGGGCGCGGCGCACAGGCTCCTTGGCGTGCCGGGCGAGGAGCGGTTAAGGGGCATGGGCGTCTCCTACTGCGCTACGTGCGACGGCGCGTTTTTCCGCGGAAAAAAGACGGCAGTGGTCGGCGGCGGCGATGTGGCACTGGAGGATGCGCTTTTTCTGGCGCGCGGCTGCGAGAGGGTGTATCTCATCCATCGGCGGGATGCGTTTCGCGGCGCAAAATCATTGCAGCAAAAGGTGTTTGACACGCCGAATATCGAGATTGTCTGGGACAGCGTCGTGGAGGAGATCAGTGGCGACGGCATGGTGGAAATGTTACAGATTATTAACAAAAAGACCGGGGAAAAGTCTGACATTTCCGTACAGGGCGTCTTTATCGCGGTGGGGATCACGCCGAACACGCAGCTCGTGTGTGATCTGGTCGACTGTGACGAGGGCGGCTACATTCGTGCGGCGGAGAGCGGCGTGACGAGCGTCCCGGGCATTTTTGCGGCCGGAGACCTGCGCACCAAGCAGCTTCGGCAGGTGGTGACGGCCGCGTCGGACGGAGCGAACGCGATCACCTCCATCGAGCGTTACCTGTATGAGGAATGAATGGAAAAAAGTGGTCACCAAAAAATACAAAAACCTGTCATCTTGTGGTTGACATAGTAAGGTATCCTTGTTATAATGTCACTGTAACAAATGTAACAAATTTGTAACAAATGACTTGAAACATTCTAACACCACAACCTGGAGGATAATATGAATTATAGATCATTGCGCATTACAACCTGCTGTCTGGCAAGCGCGCTTACTCTGGCAGCGACACCGATCATCGCAGGTGCGGCTCCCGTTGCAGGCGCATCGGCCATCACAAATGTAAACGTCGTTTCGGAGCTTACGTCTTCGTCCTCGACATCCGGTATATCGCTGGTCGTTTCACAGTGCCTGTCGCAGTATTTATCCGAGAATACGATCGGCGGGGGGAATGTTGTAAAGGAGAATTCCGCAGCGGATACGGTGACCGCGCCGAGCAGCGAGATCAGAGGTAAGGTAGCGGATACACAGGAGACTGCCGAGGAGGAAAAGGCAGAGAAAAAAGAAGAGAAGAAGATGGTTGTTGCCCAGGTTGACGGCTGCGTCAACGTTCGCGCTCATGCGAGCGAGGACAGCAAGGTATTGGGAAAGCTCTACAACGACTCTGTCGGAACACTGATAAAGGAAAAGGACGGCTGGTACAAGATTGAGTCCGGAAGCGTGACCGGTTACGTCAAGGCCGAGTTTGTCAAGGTTGACGATAAGAAGCTCTTAAAGAAGGTCGGCACAAGAATTGCAACCGTCGACACGACAACGTTGAAGGTTCGTTCTCATGCTGATTCGGAGGCGACTGTGCTTGAGCTTGTTCCCGACGGCGAGGATCTGACGATCGTGAGCGAGAAAAAGAAGGGTGAAGGCTGGGTAAAGGTTTCCGTTGAGAGCGGCGAGGGCTATGTATCCCTTGATTACGTAAAATTATCCACCGAGTATACATACGCGGAGTCAAAAGAGGAGGAGGAGCGCAGGCTGGCAGCCGAGGAGGCAGAGCGCCAGGCAGCCGCAGAGGCGGCGGCAGCGGCAGCTGCGGCTCAGCAGTCACAGACATCGTCCGGTAACGGCGGCAGCTCATCTTCAGGCGGATCTTCCAGCTCCGGCGGTTCGAGCAGCTCATCCGGCGGCTCCAGCTCGTCTTCGGGCGGAAGTGACCGCAGCTACAGCGCACCGTCCGGCTCCAACGGACAGGCGGTTGCAAATTATGCGTGCCAGTTCGTCGGCAACCCTTACGTATACGGCGGGACAAGCCTTACAAACGGCGCGGACTGCTCCGGCTTTGTAATGGCGGTATATGCGGCGTTTGGCGTATCGCTTCCCCATTCCTCCAGCGCACTGCGCAGTGTAGGCTATGGTGTGAGCCTTGACAGCATCCAGGCCGGCGATATCGTATGCTACAGCGGCCACGTAGGAATCTACGTCGGCAACAATACGATTGTACATGCGAGCACAGAGGCGACCGGAATCAAGTACACCTCACCGGTTACATATCGTTCCGTAGTGGCTGTCCGCAGAATCTTCTAAGATCAGCATATAATGAATACAGGCCGCAATCCTTTCTATATATAGTGGAGAGGGTTGCGGTTTTTTATGCGCACGCCCGCGTAAGGGAATGTGCTGCCGGCGCAGCACGCGGGCGGCGCGGCGAGCAAGGGAAGTCTCCCCTACTCGATTACGCAGGGGATTTCTCTGTTCGATTGGATTTCCAGTTTTCGATACCCAGCCGACAGGGCGCGGTCGTTGCTGGCGAAGGCTGTTGAAAAACGTCGGTGCTTAGCGAGGTTTTTTCGAGCTTAGCATCCGTTACGTTTTTCATCAAACGGGAGCGTGCCTTCGCAGGAATGACCGTGCCCTGTCGGCGTGGCTGCCGAAAAAATCAAAAAAGGCAACTTGCACAAATCGACAAAAAAATCCATTCCCGGTTGAAAAATGCACAAAACTTACCAAAAAGTTATCCACATGGAAAAAGATGGATTTATCGGAAAAACCGAGTTATTCACGAAGTTATTCACGTTATCCACAGAAAAAGCTACAATTTGTGCGGTTTACATAGTAAAAAAAGCAAACGGACGTTTTGTGCAGTTGCAATAAAGATGCGTATTTTGGCAAAAAATGCCGAAAAAGGCTTGACAAATTGTCGTCTCGGTTTCGGTTGAAAAAATAGTCGTTCTCTGCTATAGTACAAGTATGATCCACACGAATTATCCATATGTTTCACTTGTCTAAATTTCCATCTGCTTCGTTGTCGTCAGTCAACGATGCCACCGCAGGGTCTGCCCCAGCGAAGCGAGGGCATCGCCTCCTTCCTCCGTCTTGCAGGCTGAAAATTTATCCTGCGTGAAACGTAGCGGCAATTCGTGTGGATCATACCAGGAAGGCATGGATAAGCACAGACAGACGAAACATGGAATAGAAGAATAAAAACGTTACTTTTCACTCCGGGAACAGTAACAGAAAAACAACTGCCGGCAGAAAACGGCAGAGGGTGAATGAAGCATGATGAAACAAATACAGCTACTTGGGATGACGTTTCCCAACTATTCTCTGCGGGAGGAGCTTTTACTCGCACAGGATGCGCTAAAGGACGGAAAGCTCCAGTTATTTTTAACGGTATCAATGCAGTCCCTGATGAAGGTGAGCAGCGGCGAGTCCGAGGCGGTGAAGACCTGCGTGGAGCATGCGGATCTGGTTGTGGTAGACGACTCTGAGATTTTAAGTGTGGCAGGCATTACCTCGAGCCAGCGCATCAACGAGGCGGCCGACCACATGTTTTTTTCGGAGTTTTTAAAGCGGCTGCAGCGGGGCGGGCATCAGGTGTATCTCGTCGCCTCGAAAAATACGGCGCTTGAAAAAATGAAGGAAATTCTGCGCAGCCGGTATGAAAATCTTGCGATTATCGGAGAATATAGTATCGAGGAGTATCCCGAAGATATGGATCGTATGATTAACGAGATCAACGGTGCGGCTCCGGATGTGATACTCTCGGTCATGCCGACGCCCCAGCAGGAGGAGTTTCTTGTGGCGAACCGCAGCAAGCTTTTCTCAAAGCTCTGGTACGGCCTTGGGGAGAACTACAGCCAGCCGCTGGAGAAAAAGGGACTGCGCTGGCGCATGAAGCGGCTCATTCATTTTGGAAGATTTAAGATGCATGTGAGCCAGTACGGCGATCATCAGGAAGGGAAGTAACGGTTCGGTCATATGGTTCGTATTCATAAAAAGAAAAAAGAGCTGGTGCGCGATTATATACTGCTGATTCTTGGCACCGGCCTGATGGCGCTGGCGAT
Source organism: uncultured bacterium (assembly GCA_947086625.1). GTDB lineage: Bacteria > Bacillota > Clostridia > Lachnospirales > Lachnospiraceae > W0P33-017. The sequence continues at coordinate 7,080 of CAMTZV010000048.1, forward strand.
TCAGGCGATTTTCGACCCGATGGGGATGGTTACCGGAGGGTTTACAGGCATTGGAATTTTGATTCGCAGGGCGACGCAGGGGCTTGTGCCCGGCGGTATCCCTCTGTGGCTGACGAATATCCTTCTGAATCTGCCGGCGTTTGCGATTGCCTGGTTTGTGATGGGAAAGGCATTCGTCTGCCGGACGGCGGTCGCGGCGCTGCTTTTGTCGGTATGGCTTGGCGCGATTCCGCCAATCGATCTGGCCGGCGGTGATTATCTGCTCGCGGCGGTCTATGGAGGCCTGCTCACGGGGGCGGGTATCTCGATGGTATTCCGCACCGGAAATGCCACGGGCGGCACGGATCTGATCGCGTCGCTTTTGCACCGAAAGCTGCGTCGATATTCGGTGGCGCAGCTTCTGGCGGTTTTAGACGGGGCGGTCATCGTCGCTGGCTGGTATATGGTCGGTGCGCGTCCGGCGCTCTACGCGATCCTTACGGTGGCGATCGTGACAAAGGTATCCGACATGATCCTGGACGGTCTGCACTACTCGAAGATGATTTTTGTGCTCTCGGACAAGTCCGCGCAGATTGCCGAGCATATTCTGTACGAGATGAACCGCGGGTGCACCGCGATCCCGGCGCAGGGTCTCTACTCCGACGAAATGCGAAAGATGCTCTTCTGTGTCGTCGGAAAAAAGGAGGTACTCGATTTCAAGGACTGTGTGAAGGAGCTCGACCCGCGCGCATTTGTAATTGTGACGGACGCAAATGAGGTGCTCGGAGAAGGATTTTTAGAATATTAGCATAAAAAAGATAGGATTTCCTCTTCCCTTTTTTGCAATTTTGCATTAAAATGAAAAATACGAACTCTTTTTTG
>CAMTZV010000049.1 GCA_947086625.1 uncultured bacterium
AGCCCGCCAAAATCAAAATCGTCAAAAATACAAACAAAAATGCCACGGTTACGTTCACAATCAAAAACGAAAAAGGAAAGCGCGTAAAGGAAGCCATCGAACCGGGAGCCTACACGGTTGTCGCGCACGTGGAGTCGAGCCGTACCTGCCGCTTTACGACGAGCAATCGGGTCAGATTCCGCATTCAGGAAAAGCTGCAGATTTCAAAGGGATATTATCATCAAAACGAAGGGAAGCATACAAAAAAATGAACGAATTATCCGATTTTTCCGATTTTTCCAATGTGGAGCTTTCCCTGCTGCAGCATGCCTGTTCGAACGGCATTCCCATCAATGGCAGTCTTGAGCTTTTGCCCCTGTGCAATATGGACTGTGCGATGTGCTATGTGCGTCTTGACCATAAAGCGATGGAGCAGGCCGGACGGCTGCGGACGGTTGACGAATGGCTGAAACTTGCCGGGCAGATGCGTTCTGCCGGTGTACTGTTCCTGCTTTTGACAGGGGGAGAGCCTTTATTGTATCCTGATTTTCAGACGTTGTATCTGGAACTGAAAAAAATGGGTATGATTTTAACCGTTAATACGAACGGCACATTGATCGATCAGACATGGGCGCAATTTTTCGGACAGCATAAGCCGCGCCGCGTGAATGTCTCTGTCTACGGCAGCAGTAACGAGACCTATCAGGCGCTATGCCATTATCCCGACGGCTATGACAGGACAATTCGTGCAATTCACCTTTTACGTGAAAATGGTGTCGATGTAAAAATAAATTGCAGCATTACCCGGATAAATAAGCGGGATATCGATCAAATCCTGGACATCTGCGCATCCCTTTGCGTTCCGATTCACATCGATTCCTATATGTATCCGGCCACGCGCGAGCGCACCATGGATTATCCCGTGCAGTCGAGGCTCGCACCGGAGGAAGCGGCTGAAATCTGGCATAAATCGCTCAAAGCCGAAATGGATGAATCGCAATATTGCCTTTACCGCGAACATCTTTTAAAACAGATAAATCAACGCCGGCAGGCGGCTGAGGACGAAACGGCAGGTACGATGGCGATGGAGTGTATGGCCGGGAGCTGTTCTTTCACAGTCAGCTGGCAAGGCTTTATGCGCCCCTGCGTTATGCTGGAAGCTCCTTCCCTGCCTGTTTTCAGTAGCAGCTTCGGGGAATGCTGGAACCGGTTAAAGCAGGAAACGGCGCAAATTTCTCTCTGCCCGGACTGCGCCGCCTGTGCATACAGGCCTCTTTGCCATGTCTGTGCAGCCAGCGCATTTCACGAAAGCGGAAGCTATCGGGGAAAATCGGAATACCTTTGCAAATTGGCTGCTGAATGCTGCCGGCAATTAGCAGGGGGTTCTTAACATGGAAAAAATATTTCAAATTGGCGATTTTAAATTTCAGATAGAATACCCGGATTCATTGCGAATACCGGATCATTTCCTCTTCTTTGAAGCGCCCGGTTCCAAGCCGGAATATTTTTACAGAATTACAGAGGCTCCTTCGCTCCCGGAACCGCAGGGCAGACTGCTGGCTCAAAAAGAGGATTTAACCGTGTATTACTGTGATGGCCTGGAAACAAGAAAGCTTTCTATGCGCGGAGGACAAGATTATTACGCCTGTTATCAGGAGATTTCTTCCTGTGAAGCGTTGATTTCCATCCGCCCCGGGCAGGAGACCATCTGGCTTGACACGGCCTTCACGGCACTGTTTGCACTTGAGAAAAAAATATCTGCCCGCGGTTTTTTGCTTCTTCACTGTGCCTGTTTATGCTATGACGACAGGGCAATCCTTTTTTCCGGCCCCTCCGGTGTCGGAAAATCCACACAGGCGAAGCTCTGGCAAAAATACCGCTCCGCTTCCATCGTGAACGGTGACCGTGCGCTGTTAGGGAAAAACGACGCGGACTGGTATGCATACGGCTGGCCGGTATGCGGTTCATCTGAGATTTGCCACAACGAAACGATACCTGTCCGTGCCATTGTAATGCTCGGTCAGGGAAATACAAACCAAATCCGCCTGCTCACCCCCATTCAGGCATTTTCTGAAATTTATGGGCAGATTACCGTCAACCGTTGGGACAGTCACAGCATCGAGCGGGCGGCAGACCAGTTAGAGGCCCTCATTAACAGAATACCGGTTTATCATTTAGACTGCACGGTTTCAGAAGAGGCAGTCGACTGTCTGGACCGGATGATGCAGGCCACACGATAAGCAGAGAAGGGAATCTATGATTTACAAATGGATAGTCGGGAATATTTTGAACTGTTAAAAGATATCGCTGCCCAGGGCAGGGAATGCCATATGGTTGTTACCGGAAACAGTATGGCGCCTTTTTTGTGCCATGAAAGAGACACCGTCTATTTTAAAAAAGCGCCCGACAGGCTAAAAACAGGTGATATCGTATTTTTTCAGAGAACAAACGGACAATTTGTGATGCACCGCATTTGCCGCGTTGTGCAGACACAAAACAAGGCAAATGACCGCCCTGCGTTTTATCTGACAGGGGATAATCAGACGGAGATCGAAGGGCCTGTTTATCCGGAACAGATTTTTGCGAAAATAACAAAAGTAAAACGAAAGGGGAATTTTTCTGATCCCCACAGCTTCGACTGGTTCTTTTTTGCCCATATCTGGATTCATATGATCCGGATACGCCGCCCCCTGATGCAGCTTTACCGCAGACTGGCATCATTCTTTAAATAATCCCATATGTTCTACCAGCCGGCTCCGCTGTTTTGCCTTGTTCAGGACAGACCACAGAGACTGCCCCCGCACGGTGTGGTTATTATACATAAAACGAATCAACACAAGAAGATATAACACGGGAAGCGTAATCACAAGCCGGCTCGCCTTTGGAAAGCTTAAAGCCGTCTGGTGGTGAAACTCACGGAAATAATCCCGCAAATGCGTTCCACGCATCACGGCCGTACGGTTCGTCTGAGGCTTTCCGTATCGTTCCGCTTCTAAGATTTCCCGCAAAAAATCATCGCAGAGCTCCTGCGGTGCCATTTGGCAAAATACCTTTGTCTCATGGCCGTGCCGATACAAAAGCATATCCCCCTGCCGAAAAAAACTGCCGGAGCCATCCGTCTGCAGGCCAAGATAACGTACACATACAGAAGTAACCGTTTTTAAAAAATTTGTCAGGCGGCAATCTGCCGTGTATTGCAAAAACGCCTCCATATCCTCTGCTTTTGCTTTATGGTTCCAGAATACCACCCAGACGCACAACAGCTTCAATCCAAAGCCCATGCGCAAAAAATCCTGCAGCATATGCAGGAGCAGATGAAACGCCAGAAGCTTTTCCGGCAGCATCGGGATCTCTGCGCCCATCACTTGGATATGGGGAATCTCTCCCGGCTGTAACGTATACAAAGACTCTATATATGCATTCAGCCCATGCCGGTCAAACGGCTCTGCGACCATCGTATGCAGCTCCAGGACATGGTTATCCGGGGTCGCCCATACCTGATGATGATTCGTGAGCTGTTCCTTCATGCAGTGATAACCCGCCTCTTTCAGGATCACAGATGCTTGCTTTAACTGACTAAGATCGGGCAGCAAAAGATCTACGTCAGATGATTTTCTGGCCTCGGCCACCGGATAAAACCGAGCCGCCGTCACTCCCTTCAGCAGAATTACCGAAATCCCCTGACCTTCCAGAAGACGCACAACCGCCCTTGCGAGAAAAAAGATCTGGTAATATTCCATCGCAGTATTTTTGCATACAGCGTTTGCTGCCGCAAGCTGCTTTGCCGTCAGCGGAAGTTTTTTTAAGGCCGGATAGATCATCGGAAGCACCGCCTGATATCCGGCCAATGACAAAACCTCGTCAAGATTAACTCCTGCAACGCCTATATCTTTATGTACTGTCTGAACAAGAGACTCTGCGATCAGTTCAAACAGCAGAGTCTCTTCCCTCGTAAAATATTTCAATTCTCTATTCCCGCCTGACCCGGATAAACCTCATTTTGTTCCACTAGAACAGCTCTTTTTATCAGTTCCTCCACCGCTTCCCTCACCTGCCGCTCTATGAGCCCCTCCGGCGCTTCATATTCTTCCAGCGCACGGGCGGTTACCGCTTCTATGGTATTTGGCTTCTGAAACTGCTTCCAGATAAAGCAATAGGTATCGTTCAGGGAAATAATGCAGTTTTCAAAATTGTTCGCATCTCCTACCGGCACTAAAACGGCCTCGTCGCCAATTTCCCGCAAAACAAAATCCGGATGCACCTGATATAATGTTGATAACATAATTTTCTCCTATAGTGCTGCCTCCGGCATGAAGCAAAATAATTGCTACCGTTCACTCCGTGACCGGTAACGGGCAGTTTGGACATGATCCCGCAGCCTGAAAAGTCAGGAATGATTGGAGGTTCCGGCTGTCGTGCCCTGATGGCGCCACGTCTGATTTTTATACTGCGTAGTCCAATACAACTGCTCGTTATACTTCACTTCAGAAATATTCTTCGGAGTCGAATAGCTCGCGTCGGTATACAGCTTGCACGCCAGATCTCCCAAACCATCCGTCTGTGTCTCTGTCATGGATACCGGGTTCGAATTGTCATCCAGCATAATCTGATAATGGGTGCCGTCGCCGCAGAACTGCTGCCTGTGATTCCCGCCGACCGCATCAACACCTGTTACGCTGCATTTCACATTCCAGCACGCCGCCACATATTCATTTGCAACAAATTCCTGAACGACCGCCATTGGCTGTGTCCACATTTTTTTCTCACTCATACGAATCTCCTCCATCCTCGCATAGACTGGTTATACAAAACGGCAGATCGATCCGGCGCCTTGTATGGTATGTGCTTTGCTTCCCGACATTGTTTCACGTTTGCAGATCAAATAACTGATACCATCCTATCGTACTCATGGCATTCTGTCAAGCTTTTATATTATTTTTTTCACAGAAATGGCAACAATGGCAACCATTCAGCCTATGGCTGAACGGCCGTTACTTTTCCCCTCGGAATTCGGCAAAGGGTATTCCCTTCTAAACCGGAAAGTGGTAAAATAGTTGTAAAGATCAACAAAACCTGGAGTTAGGAGGAACAAAAGCTATGAGGGTTAAAAAATGTAAGGCAGCACTGGCGCTGGCACTGGCGATCGCACTTGCGGCGCCCGCGGCGGCGGCCTCCACACCGGTCACCACGGCACAGGCGGCGGCTAAGGTTAAGCTCAGTGTGGCAAAGAAAACATTAAACGTGGGCAAGTCCTTTACGTTAAAGCTCAAAAACGCGGGAGGCAAGGTGACGTGGAAGTCGAACAAGAAGTCGGTCGCGACCGTAAACGCGAAGGGCAAGGTAAATGCAATCGCCTCCGGAACCACTACGATCACCGCCACGAACAAGAAAAAGGCTTATAAGTGCAAGGTAACGGTTAAAAATCCGAAGAAGCCGGCGGGCATGAAGGACATGCAGGCAGGCCCGGTCAATCTCTGTTATCCGAAGGCGTTTACAGCCGAAGCCGCGGAGGTGGACGGCAATTACGCATGGGTAGCGGCAGATGCTGAGGATGCGGAAAAGATGACCCAGACCCTGACCGTAAAGATGCAGTACACGGGCGAGGATGCCTATGATTACGACACGCTGCTGGGCATGTATGAGGCGCAGCTCTCCGAGGAAGCGCAGAAATCCGTCTACGAGATGCTCGGCATTGAGGCGGAGATCACAAACTACGAGATGGCTTCTTACGACAGCAAAGCCGGCAAGGCGGTCCGCGTGGCCTTCCATCTGAAAATGGAAATGGAGGGCGAGAAGGTCGAAGTCGACGAAATCGAATATCTGGTCGGCATCAAAAACTATATCATCCAGGTGAATGCCGAGGCATTAAACGGCGGTAAAATTGACGTTGTGGACGGGTACGCAAAGACCCTGCTCGATACCATGACTGTTTTATAAGCAGACGCGCAGAATAACGCAACGGTTCAGCCATCGCAGGCAGCCCCGAAAAAGGGGCTGCCAGATTTTTATGCACGGCCCCGTGCAGAGGAAATATGTCGCAGAAGCGACGCACGGGGCGCGCGGCGAGCAGGGAAGATAAATCTTCTCTACCCGATTTCTTACACGCCGGCTTTTTTGCACACATCCGCGCAGCAGCATACCTCGCAGTGCGGCGCGGTGCGGGCGGTGCAGACGTCGCGCCCGTGATAGACGAGCCGATGGCAGAAATCGCTGCCCTCCTCCGGCGGGATGAGCTTCCACAGCTCCATCTCAACCTTTTTCGGCTCCCTGATGCCGTCCACGAGGCCCATGCGGTTTACGAGCCGGATGCAGTGCGTGTCGGTCACGATTGCAGGCTTTCCGAACACGTCGCCCATGATGAGATTCGCGCTTTTTCTTCCAACGCCGGGCAGGGAGAGCAGCGCGTCAAAATCGTCCGGCACCCTTCCGCCGAAATCGTCGCGCAGCCGTCTCATGCAGGCGCTGATATCCCGCGCCTTGCTGTGGCCGAGGCCGCACGGCTTGACAATCGCCTCGATATCGGCCACATCCGCGTCTGCGAGCGCGTCCACAGACGGGTATTTTTCATAAAGCCCTTCCACGACGACGTTGACCCGCGCATCGGTGCATTGCGCCGCAAGGCGGACGCTGACCAAAAGCTTCCACGCCTCATTGTAGTCGAGCGTGCAGCCCGCATCCGGGTATGCCTGTTTCAGACGGTCGATGAGCGCAAGCGCCCGTTCCTTTTTTCTCATATGTGTATCACCTCGTTATCTGGTTGTGTGTCCCTGTCCTTTACAGTAACACAGTTTTTCCGGATCTGCAAGAAATGCGTTACTTTTCACGCCCGGGTCATAGCATGATGCGTTACTTTTCGCGCCCCAGGAACGCGCACTGGCTGCGCGTTCCGTGAGACGATGATTCAGGAGTGAGGGGCGATTTTTGCGAAGCAAATCTGGTCACGGAGTGAGCAGTAACAGAAATGCAAAAAACTTCCAGTGGATGAAAGGAAAATTATGTATTAAGATAATAGATAGATACATATGTTTTCGCAATACAATCGGGGTGTTTTACATGAAGAAAAAAGCTGTGAAGGTGGCAGCTGCCATGCTCGCGGCAGCCGCGGCGGTTTATACCGTTTTTATCTATTTTCTCGTAAGCGCATGTCTCGTGCCGTCGTTTATGGAAAAATTAGACGCTTTTGAAGAGATTACGGCGAAGGGCTATTCGCAGCAGGTACATACGTCGGACATCAGCGAAAACCGGAAAGCGGCGATCACGGCGACAAGCGAATGGCTCTCCGACGCGAAGGGCCAACTGCTCACAAGAGAGACCGCGGACGGCTATAAGCTCGTGGCGGCAGAATTTTTTTCGGCGGAAGAAAGCCACAAATGGGTGCTGCTCCTTCACGGCTACACCGGCTGGAAGGAGGAAATGTACCCGTTCGCCTGGTGGTATTATTCGCAGGGCTACCACGTACTCGTGCCCGATCTGCGCGCGCAGGGCGAGAGCGAGGGCGATTTTATCGGCATGGGCTGGACAGACAGCACGGACTGCGCGCTCTGGCTTGACTATATTTTAGCGCAGGATCAAGACGCCGATATCGTGCTGCACGGACAGTCAATGGGCGCCTCCACCGCGCTGATCATGAGCGGAGAGGCGGTGCGCGCCTCACTCAAAGAAGCCGCCGGGCACATCCGCGCGGTCGTCTCCGACTGCGCCTATACGGATGCATATGAGATGTTCGGCGACAAAATCACAGAGTGGTTCTCCCTGCCGCCGTTTCCGTTTGTGGACAGCGCGTGCCTGATGCTGCGGCTGCGGGGCGGCTACGATCTTCGGAAAGCATCGGCGCTTGACGGAGTAAAAACGAGCCGCATTCCGACGCTCTTTATCCACGGGGAAAACGACGCACTCATCGACGTGGGGATGGCGCACGAGCTGTACGAGGCAGCCGCGTGCGAGAAGGAGCTTCTCA
>CAMTZV010000050.1 GCA_947086625.1 uncultured bacterium
GCTTTTTCACACTCTGTTCCTCGACTTTAATAAAATATAATTTAGTATACCACACCCGCATCTTCTATTTCAATCGACAAATATCGACACTTTGTTGTCCAGATATATGCCCAAATACCCTTCCTGACAAGTTCCCAAACGTCATTCAGCATTTGTTTTCTGCTTTACCGAAACGGGCAGCGCATCCCTTTCATAATCAAAAAGCAGAACCGCCCTCCGCAAAATTCCCACGGCCAACAGTCCCGCCTTCACCATAAGTACAAACATCTCTGATTCTTTTTGCCGATCCCTTTACCGTCTCCGGCATCCCGGTCCTCTGCTACTCCTCCTCAAACAAATCCGTATCGATCTTCTTGATTTTATACACATACTCCGTGCTCACGCCAAAGTCATACTCGATCATCAGCTGTGCGAGCCGTTCTCCGTCGATCAGGATGATGTGCTTGTCCGCGGCATATTTGATCGCATCCGCGGAAAATCTGGCCGTCGTCACGAACATGCCCCGCCCATTGTTTCCGGGGATCGCGCCGCTGAACTGCTGCAGGGCCGGACGCCCGATCGTCTTCTCCGGCGAGTAGCGCTTTGCCTGCACATAGATGATGTCAAAGCCGAGCTTGTCCTGATACACGATGCCGTCGATCCCTTCGTCGCGGCTCATCTGCGTCACTCTGCCGCTTCCGTAGCCCATTTTCTCCATGAGACTTATGACGAGCGTCTCAAAAAATTCGGGCGTGTTCTGGTAGATGCGCGACAGCAGCTCGTCCTTTAACACGCGGTTCAGCTCGCCATGCACACGCTCTAACGTCTCCTGCGGCGTTTCCGATTCGCTCTCCTTCGCGGGCGCCGCATCAGGACTGCTCAGCGTGCCGCCGGCAAATTCGACGAAGGACGGGAAGGCCCGCAGCGTATCGTTCGTAATGTCGGCATCCGCCTCATATACCTTTTTCCCCGCATCCGTAATCAAAAAGTGCGCTCTCGTCGGGCTTTCAATCAAGCCGGCCTTTTTCAGGTATGTCCGGCACCAGCCGATGCGGTTGTTGAAGATCGTCTGATTTCCGCTGGGCAAAAGCGCGGCGACCTCCTCGTCGGACAACCCGGCATCCGCGATCACCTGCTTTTTGACATCCGCGTACGGATGAACCCCACCGTCTGCCAGCGCCCGCAAAAACGACCGGTACATCTCAAAATATTTTGGTATCGCCATACACCCTCCTCCGTCGTCACTCACGCGCCCGCCGCATATGCCTCAAACTGCCGGCTCGGCCCGCCGCACACCGGGCAGCGCTCCGGCGGCTCATCCCCGGTCATGACGTGCCCGCAGATCGGGCAGACATAAACCGTTTTCTCCTCGAAATGCTCAAGGTCGGCGGCCTGCGCTAAAAGCTTCGCATGCTCCTTTTCCGCGAAGGCCGCCCCGGTATACGCCTGATATGCGAGCGGATACCCATGCCCCTTTGCGTAATCCGCCATCATTTTGTAGAGATACTCATATTCAAACCGCTCACCCGGCACAAACGCCTGCGCCGACTCCACAAAGGGCAGCGGCTGGTCGAGCACGGCAAAGAAATTGCGCGCGTGATAATACTCCGAGGCGGCAAGTGCCCGGAACAGGTTTGCGACATGCTCCATCCCGCGGCGCTTCGCGCGGTCGGCAAACATCAGGTACTTAAAATGCGCCAATAGCTCGCCCTGCACCGTCTCCTCAAGCTTCTGGTGCAGCACGCCGTCTGTCCGCTCCCGCGGATAGCAGGTTTCTGCGATGTTGCAGATCTCGTAGCGCAGCGCGCCGCCCTCCTTATAAAAATGGACAACATGATGCTCGACGTCGCAGGCGCGTATCTCCTCCGACACATCCTCGATCAGCGCACCGCCGCCGCCCGTGCAGATGAGCGGGATACCGTCCACCTCGTCGACAAAGCGCGAGTGCACGTGCCCGCAGAGCAGGTATTTCACTTTTTCCCGGAAAGGCGCATACGCCTCCTTTAAGCGCTCAAACTCCTCCTGCGAAACGCTGTTTTGTATAAAATGATTTGGCACCGGAATGTGGAAGGCGACAATCGCCTGCCGCACCTCCTCCATCGCGAGCACCTCCCGCAGAAGATCCAGGCTTTCCTGCTCAAAGCAGCGCTTCGCATTGTCCAGTACGATAACTGCGAAATCCTCTGCGAGCAGCGCATAGCTCTTCTCTCCGAAATAGTCGGTATACGCGCCCGTATCGTGGTTTCCGCGCAGCGCATAGACATCGTTTTGCGCCAGCGCCTCGGTCAGCTCCACGATCGTGCGGTAATAGTGCTTGCTGCCCGCCGGCACAAGGTCGCCCACCACAAGCGTGATGTCGTCCCGGCCGCACGCCTCGAGCGCTCCGGCATACACCTTCATATTGTAGGTTCCAAGACCCTCACAGCCCGGATCGCCGATCACGCCAAGGGAGTGCACGCCCGCGAGACGGACGATTTTTTCTGTTACACGGATAATTTTGCTCATAACCTGTACCCTTTCCTTTCGCTTCTACCCCACCAGCCGTTCGAGCGCCTGTGCCTGCTCCTGCACGCCGTCATAGTCAAAGTTGTTCACCGCCTCGCTCATGGCGTCCTTAATCCCTTTCAGGACGTCGAACGTCTGCAGCAGCGCCGTCTGATCCTGGATCGCTCCCATATCAAACTCGGCAAGGCTCTCCTTTAGCTTTTCACAGAAATCGCGCAGCTCTTCCGGTGTGACCGCCGTGAGCGCGGCGGCAGGCTCATCCCCGATGCCCATAGCCTCCAGCGTCTGGGCAATGCGCGCGCTCTGATAGCTGAAATGCTCGATAAACTGCGCGTGCTTTTCCTGAACCAGGTCCGTATTGTGCGCGGCGCTCGCCTCTTCCATCTCCCGTGCGAGCTCGGAGAGCTCGTTTGCGCCGATCAGTCTTGACGTGCTCTTGACCGCGTGCGCCACGATCTGATAATTTTCCATATCCCCGTCCGCAAAAAACCGCTCAAGCTTCTCCTTTTTCTCCTCGTATTCGTCCAGATAGAGCTTCAGGTTGTTCAGACATTCCTCCTGATCGCCGCCCGCATAGCGCAAAGCCTCCTCCTCCACAATTCCCTCGATGCGGGGGATACACAGCTCCTCTATGTAATCGACGCCGCCGTCCTCCTCCGGCATCTTCAAATACTGCGGCGGCAGGTAACGGCATAAGAGCTGCTCGAGCTTCTCGCCCTGGATCGGCTTGGAGAGATAATCGTCAAAGCCGCTCTCCATGTAAAACTCTCTTGCGCCGCTGACTGCATTTGCGGTCAGGGCGATTACCTTCGTCTCGCGATTCGGATTGTTTTCCAGCTCGCGCATATTTTGCAGGCACTGCACACCGTCCATGTTCGGCATTTTATGATCCAGAAAAATCATGTCGTACTGCTTTTTCAGGATCATGTTCAGGCATTCGAGGCCGCTGTCCGCCGTGTCCACCTGGATGCGCGTTTTTTTCAGAAGCCCCCTGCACACCTCGAGATTCATGCGGGTGTCGTCCACCACGAGAATCTTTGCGTCCGGCGCCTGAAAGCTCTCCTGATAGCGCACGGCATCCCGCAGCGCTTTCTCATAGACGCTCTTGTAGTCGCCGATCGGCGAATCGTCCACGATCTTTTGCACCAGCCCGAAGAAAAACGCGCTGCCCCTGCCATACTCGCTGTCCAAAAGCAGCCTGGAGCCCATCAGCTCGAGAAGCTGCTTGGAAAGCGCAAGCCCAAGGCCCGTCCCCTCGATATCCCGGTTGGAAAACTCATCGACACGCTGGAACGTCGTGAACAGCTTTTCCTGATCCTCCTTCTTGATGCCAACGCCCGTGTCCACTACCGCCACATCCAGACGCACCCTTCCCTCCGGCAAACGCGTCGAGCGCACCTTGAGCGTGACGGAGCCCTCCTTCGTATATTTCACCGCATTTGTCAGAAGGTTTGTGATGATCTGGCGGATGCGCACCTCGTCGCCGTAGAGCTCGCCCGGGATCTGTTCATCGATATCGAGCTTTAATTCCAGCCCCTTCTCCCCGGCCCGCGGCTGGATCATGTTGACCAGATCGTTTAAGAGCGAGCTGATCTGATAGGTCGTATCAATCAGCTCCATCTTCCCGGACTCGATCTTTGAGAAATCCAGAATGTCGTTGATGAGCGCCAGCAGGCTTTTGCTCGCGTTTTTGATGTTCGTCGCATAGCGCACGATGACGCGCTCCCTGCTCTCCCTTAGGATCATCTCATTCATACCGATGACCGCGTTGATCGGCGTGCGGATCTCGTGCGACATGTTCGCGAGGAAGCTGCTCTTCGCCTGATTTGCCGCCTCCGCGGAGAGCTTTTCCTTCTGTGTCTCAAAATAGTGCTTGCGGATCTCCCGCCCGTGGCGCACGACGAGTATCGCGAACACCGTCATAAACACATACTCTATCGTATAGCCTGCGCCGTACGCGAGAAAATATTTCACCGGATTTTTAAAATTCGTAAACCCGTTCGCCACAAAGCCGACCGAGCGTGGATAGAGAAATCCAATCATACACACATAACCGAACACCGACGTCAAAAGCGTCAGGATCCAGTCCAGATACACGCACGAGAGCAGCGGGATCGCAAAATAGGTGATGTAAATGCCGACATGCGAGCTCATGGAAGCGCCCGCCACCAGAATTTCCAGATATAAAAGCTGCACATACTTTGCCGCCGTCAGCTTCCCCGCACGAATCAGCATCTCGACGAGCACCCAGGATACGATAATATAGGTCATGCTGTAAACAATCGTCTTCGTAGAGATGCCGAATAAATCCAGCCGCGTCATCAAATACATGGCAGGGCCGATCAACAGGCACAGGTTTACGATCTGATGGATGCGCTTTGTCACACGCGTATTATGCCGCTGCATAAACTCCTTTTCATACTGATAATCCATAGCCGTCTCCCTCCCCGTTTATGCTTTTGTCAAAATCGATAAGATCTCATTTAAGATCTCCGCGACCGCCTCATAGTCAAACTCCTCGACCGCAAGCTGAAGCTTCTCGCGCTCCTTCCCCAGACGGTGCCCATAGGGGTACTGGCTGCAGAACTCCCGCATTTTTGCAAAATCGACATCATACTCCTTCACGCCCTTTAAAAAGCCCTGCACGTCGGCAATATAGCTGCCCATTTCGCGCTCCTGATCCATATTAACCGGGGAGATCCTCTGAACCGACGGCTCTAAGAGCAGCCGTCTGAAATCCTCGCACAGCTCCCCGTACTCGCGCAGGAGCGTTTCATAGTGCTCCCTGATATAGGAAATATCCCCGGAGCCTGCGGCCTTTTCCATCTGCTCTGCCAGAAATGCCATATGAATCGCGCCGACAACCCGCGACGTGCTTTTGAGCGCATGCACGTGGATCTTGAAATCGGCCCAGTTTTCCGCCTCATATTCCTTGCCGATGTTTTCGCGGTTCATGCCCGCCTCCATCAGATAGCCGTAGATGTTGTCAATCACGTCGCCGACCGTCCCGGAGGAATATTGCAGCGCGTCGTCCAGATCGAGGTCGGGAAGCTGCAGACGGTCGATCACTCTGCGGATCTCGCTCTGACGCTCCTGCTCCGCAGAATGGTCAAGCTCCACCTCCTCGGTCAGCTTCACAAGCTCATGCGGCAGATATTCGATGAGCGCCTGCTCCAAAAGCTCTCCCTGCACCGGCTTTGAGAGGAAGCCCGTAAACCCCTCGTCCAGATAGCTCTGCTTCATCCCCGCCACCGCGTTTGCGGTGAGGATGATGACCGGCGTTGAAATGTTTGGCCCCTTCGGGTCGGCGCGCAGCGCGTGAAACGCCTCGATACCGTCCATGTTCGGCATAAGGTGGTCCATCAAAATCAGGTCATAGCGGTTGCGCGCACAGATTTCCAGACATTTTCTTCCGTCCTCCGCCGTGTCGATCTGCACCCGCGTCTGCTTTAAAAGCGACTGGACGACCGTGCGGTTCATGGCATTGTCGTCCACAAGCAAAATACGTGCCTTCGGCGCCGTAAAGCTCTCGCGGTATCTCTTCTCCGGCTGGGCCTGCTTTTTGTACAGATCGTTCAGGTCGCCCATCGGCTCGTCTCCCATCACGATCTGCGGCAGATTGAAAAAGAAAATCGAGCCCTTGCCGTAAACGCTCTCCATCATTAGCTCGCTGTCCATCATCTTTAAAAGCTCCTGCGTGATGGAAAGCCCAAGCCCCGTGCCCTCGATGTGGTGCGCCTTTAAATCCCCGCTGCGCTGGAACGACGCAAAGAGCACCTCTTTGCTCTCCTTGATGCCGATGCCGGTGTCCTTTACCGCCACCTTCAGCAAAATGCTGTTTTCCCCTGTCTTCTCCATTTTTACGCGCAGCGTCACGCTGCCTTTTTCCGTATATTTTACCGCGTTCGTCAGAATATTTGTGATGATCTGACGGATGCGCACCTCGTCGCCGTAGAGCTCGTTTGGAATGCTTTGATCGATATCCAGTATGAGCTGCAGGTCCTTTTTTTCCATGCGCGGCTGTACTACGAGCAAAATATCGTAGAGCAGCGTGTTCAGCCGGTACTTCTCCGGCACGACCTCCATCTTACCCGACTCGATCTTTGAAAAATCGAGAATGTCGTTGATCAGCGAGAGCAGCGCCGTTCCCGCGCGCTGGATATTCTGCGCGTAGCCGAGGATCTCGCTGTTTTGCTCCTCCCGCAAAATCATCTCGTTCATGCCGAGCACCGCGTTGATCGGCGTGCGGATCTCGTGGGACATATTTGCGAGAAAGCTGCTCTTCGCCTTTGCCGCAGCCGTCGCATCCTCACATTTCATCTCCACAAGCTGCAACAGGTCGTCAAGGCTCTTCTCGTCCTCTCTTGCCACGCGCCCGATAAACAGATCCTGCGTCTGCATGAGCAGCATCAGGCCGCTTGCGACAAACATCAGGATCAATACGAAAAAGCTCTCGATCTGGCTGTAGCTGCGCACCAGAATGCCGAGTTCCCCGAACGCAAGCGTGACCACGCTCGCAAACACGTTCATTGCCGTGACAAATATGTTGAGCCGCAGGTTTTTGTACATCGTGCACTCCAGCAGCACAAAAAGCATGCAGACCGGCAGCATCCGGTCGGAGTGCGTCTCCAGCGCATAGCAGCCGTACATGGCCATACCGCAGCCGATCGTGACTGCGCCCTGCGCAAAATCAGAGCATGTTTTCGTCGGAAGAACCGTCAGGATCCGCGTCACGATCAGCGCAAGCGTAAACACGGATGCCTCGATGAGAAAGCGCCCAAACGGCACGCCATAGCTCAGCCGCAGCGTATAGAGCACAAGCACGCTCTCCACCACAAGCACATACCACGTCAGTTTTCTTTCTCTGTGAAAATCCCTCATGACAGCCTCACCCCTCTCGGAACGACAAAACGCACGCTTTCCGGACGCACCTCAATATTCCAGTCACCCTTCGCCGCAACCGTCTCGCCGTCCAGATTGACCACGATCTCACCCTTGTCCGCTCGTGTGATCCGCATCTTCTTCGCGGTGCCGACCCGCGCATGCTTTTTCACATAATCATCCTTCTGCCGGAGCAGGCTTACAAGGATGCGCACAAATGCCAGATGCCCCTTCGCAGGCACGAGCACGTAGCTTCCAAGCCCGTCATTCGGGTAAAAGCCGCCGGGCATACAAAGCGAGCCGCCCAGCACACAGCCGTTGCCCCAGCAGATCTCGTCATAAACCCCGTCCATCTCCCTGCCGTCCATACGTATCTTCAGATCCATGCGCTTTAAACGCAGCATCGCCTGAAACACGTAAGCCGAATACGGGACATGGATGCCCATCGTGCGCACCGGATGCTGTCTGGCGATACACGCCATGACATCTGCGTCCAGGCCGCACGAAAACGTGTTTAATGCTCTGCCGTGGTTCGTCAGAATCGAATCCACCAGAATGACGTCGCC
>CAMTZV010000051.1 GCA_947086625.1 uncultured bacterium
GATGTGGTCCGCCGGAAGAAGGTCAAAGCCCTCCGACGCGAGCAGCCCGTCCGCCTCCGCGCCGACGGTGACACGAAGCCTTGCCGCCATAAAAAAAAGAACGAAGGCCGGAAATAATAAGAGGTCGCGGGCGCGCCTTGTCTCCCTTTCGCGGAACATACCCTCACAGCAGAGCGCGAGCAGACCGGCGTCCAGAACGATTTCCGCCAGCTTTACAACGCCGCCCATCACACACCCCACAAAAGGGGCTGGTACTTGTTTCCGATCGGAACCGCCTGTGCCATCCCCCGCAGATAAATCATCCGCTCCGTTTTATCAATCCGCTCAATGAACGATCGGTTTACGATATAGCTCTTGTGGCACTGCACAAACGTCTCGTCTCCCAGCTCCCGGTAAAGCCCCGCCAGCGTATATCCCGAGATCACATCCCTTTTCGCGCCCATCGCCCGATTGTTTGTGTGGATGACAAGCTTTTTCCCAAACGCCTCCACACAGACGATATCGCTCACCTGATATTCCAGCACGAACTGCTTCTGCCGGATCTCTATGCGCTTTGCCGTCTCCTGCAGGTGCGCGCTCAGCCCCAGCGCGTCGCGGAACACAGATGCAAACTCCTCCTCGCCAAACGGCTTGACGAGAAAGCCGTAGCACTTTAAATCGCGGTACGTGGTCAGCTCCTCCCCCGCGAGCGCCGTCTCAAAAAGAATCGGCGTATATTTGTACTCCGGCAGCCTGCGAAGCTGCTTTGCCAGCCCCGTCCCCTTGTAGTCCGCGAGCTGGATGTCGAGAATAAAAAGCGCAACCGGATGCTCTTTTGCAAACCGGTACGCCTCGCCCGCCTGGGCAAAGACAACCGTCTCCAAACCGGGATCAATGTGTTTGATATACTGCCGCAGCCGCCCCGCCGCGGCCGGGTGATCCTCCACAATCAAAATGTTTCCCATGAATGCCGCTCCTTACCGAATTGCCTCCGTTTTTGGAAACGTCGTGCAAAAATGCTGTCCGCCAGCAGGCGTTTTGCCATCTCGACCGCCGAATCCCTCATACGCGCCTCCTTTGATCCTTCTACGTAAGCCTTTTATCATTTTAACACGAGTTATTGAAAAAGTAAAAGTGAAAGAAACGAAATCCGAGAAGTTTGCCTTCGGCAAAGGGGGGCCGGACCCTGGGCCGTCATTTATGCGACGATTTCATACCCGGCGGCATCAAGCGCCGCCAATGCCCTGCGGTAGTTTTCCTCTTTCACCAGCACATAATCCGTATTGTACGTCGAGATCACAAAAATTCCGATCTTATTTTCTGCCAGAATCCCCGAAATCTCAGAGAGTATCCCGATCAGTGAAAAGTCCAGAACACCCTGAATCCGAAAGGCCCGCCAGCCATCGTCCCGTTCAAGCGTGTTCTCAGGCACGTCGCGTGTCAGACACACCAGCGAATTTTCCTCGTCGGTTTTTCCCACAAAGCAGTATTCCGCATCCGGATTCACGCGCGAAAAGTCCGCCACCTTACACACGGAAAAATGATCGTCGAGCTTTTTTATTTTCATTGTTTTTTCCTTTCACTTCTTTAAAAGCGGGAACAGCCGCCCGAAAGCGCTGCTCCCGCCAATCTGTCCCTACACTTCCTCGTCTATCTTTCTCGAGACGAGGCGATCAAGCGCATCCGCATAAACGCCGTTTCTCGTATAACCGCTTCCCACTCGGTTTGCCGCGATTGAAATGCCCGCCGCCTTCCGCGAAACCTCACCCGCGTAAGAATTGTACCCGCAGAAAAGGGATTTCAGCGTGCTCATATCGGCGCTCTTTAAGGCGTCCCCGTCCAGCTCGAGCTGATTGCCCTTCCCGATTTTGATGCCCGCCTTTGAAAGCAGGGAGGCGTTCATCTTCGTCGCGTTCGTCATCCACATCGCCTGACGCAGCACGCCCCTCGTGTCGGACTCCCCGGCCTCCTTCACAACGTCGTTGTAGTCGTCGACGAACGATTGAACCGTCTTTGTGATTGCCTTCCAGTCGTAGTCCTCCGTCTCGGTCTCCTCCCCCGTTTCAGGGTTCTTTGTCTTCACTTTCTTTTTCTCCCAGAGCGAGGACTGGTTTAGGGCGTCCGCGGACTGCTTTAACGAGTCCGCACCCGTCTTCATGAGCGTGAGCTTTTGCGGTGTGTCACCCCGCGCGGACAGCTCTTTCTCTACGTTTGCATAATGCGCCTTCAGAAGCTTTCCATAGCTGCCGTTTTTAATCGCTGCATAGTCCGAGAGAATCCCGGAGGAACCGGCCGATGTGGTCTGCCCGCCGCCTCCGAAAAACTCGGAAAAATTGATATTCCAGTTGCGGTTGCAGCGGTTTGCATAATCCGCATAGCGCTCATAATCACTGAAGCTCTTAATTTCCGACATGCGCCCACCTCCTGCTTCCTGTCTTCACAATGATCTTCATCAACAATGTCTCCTTTCCCGATTTCCTGTTCCATATGGAAATTTTTACAACAATCCGTCCGCCCTGCACAAGCGGCGCCGCACGTGCCGGATTGTTTGAATTCTGTATCGGAGACTGCCCGCACCGTCAAAACCGGTCCGGTGTGAGACACCCTTTTTCTGTTGTAAGAGATAGAAACAGCAGCGGTTCTCCGCCTTTCGCCGGAGGGCTACCCCTCCAGCATGAGCATCACAGTCAGGCAAAATTTCGAGCTGTCACAGGCGAGATCAATATCCCCGGCGTATTTTTTCGCAACCCTTTGTATGTTTGCAAGCCCGTATCCGTGCCCCTCCCCTTTTGTGGTGCGGGGCATCCCGTTCGCGTCCCGGCGCAGGCTTCCCGAAAAGCTGTTTTCAATCTCGATGAGAAAGGCGTTGTTTTTTCGGTAAGAGACGACGGAGAGATACGCGCCGTTCCCCGACGTCTGCCCAGAGAGACCCTGCGCGCACGTCTGCAAATACTCCAACGCGTTTTGCAGCGCATTATTTAAAATAATACTCGCGTCGAGCGCGCGCACGCCGCAATCCGCCGGAAAATAAAACTGCGCGTGAAAGTTTATCCCCATCCGCTCCGCCTTTTCCTTATGCATCTGCAAAACCACATCCGTCACCGGATTCCCACTGTTCATCCCGGCCGCCGTATGCGCCAGCATTTCCTTGAGATCCGCGCCGTATGCCCTTGCCTCCTTCGTCTGGTTTTCCTCATAGAGCTGCTCCAGCGTGAGAATGTGGTTCGCCATATCGTGCTTCATCCCGCGGATATCCCGGTACAGCCCCTCCACATGCTCGATATGCAGACGCATACTCTCGATCTGCGCGGCAAGCAGATTTTCCTGCAGCTTCTCCTCCTGTCTGCGCCGTATGCCCTGATAGAGCGCGACCGCCGCAAGCACCGTGACAAGGGAGCTGCCGTAGTAGAACAGTGCCAGAACATCGTACCCCTCGGCGCTCTGCCCGGTCTGCCTGATATAAAAGCTGCGGTAATAGCCGAGCATCTCATAGCCGAGCGCCCCGGTAAACGCCGGGACTAAAAAGAGCGCCAGCAGCCACTTTTGCGATATCCTGCTTTTTTGATACCGCACCGCCGCCAAAATACAGAAAATGCCGCCCGCCAGACACGCGGCTTCCACGATCAAATCGAGCAGGCACATCCCTGCATACAAATGGGGATACAGGCTTCTATGCGTATGCATAAAAACTGTTTCCCCTGCAAAATCATACACATGATCGTAGGCGATCTCCGCGATTGCATCACAAAACCCGCGCATGGAAAAAAAGGTCAGCGCCAGAAACAGCTTCTGCTCCCAGCCTTTCTGCTCCTGCATAAAGAGCGCGAAAAAAGCGGCAAAAACGCCGAGCCCATAAATATAAAACACACCGCTCACAGCAGACGTCAGAAGGATTGCATAAATCGTCAGCGCATAGACGGCTCCCGCGATGCGCGCCGTCCGCTTTTCCTCCACATACGGCTTTGCGAGCAGATAAAAGCAGCCTCCCTCACACAGCAAGCCCGCAGCCTGCGCGATCTGCTGCACAATGCGGTATGATACGTCGATCTGAGCCATTCTAATCCCTTCCCTCTCGTTGCACATAACGCAGATAGCTTTTCACAAAGTCAGGATAATTCTGCTTTGCCATCAGCGCCTGCCCCTTTTCCAGCCAGATCGTCGCGGCGTCATATTTTCTGACATATGCAAAATTCACCAGATACGCCCGGTGCGGGCGGTAAAAGCCGTCCCCCGCCTGCGCCGCCAGCTCCTTCATTTTTCCGTAATACTCGATATCCGCATCCAACGTGTGTATGATGATCTTCCGGTTAAATACCTCCGCATAAACGATATCCGCCGGACGGACGGCGATGTGCGCGCCCCCGGCAGTAATCATCAGGCTTTTTTCCTCCCGCCGCGCACGCGTCCGCTCAAGCCGCACCTGCTGCGCGAGCCTGGCCACAGCCTTTTCCAAAACCTCCGCCAGCTTTTCTTCCTCAAACGGCTTTAAAAGATAGTGAAACGCTTCCACATCAAACGCCTGAAATACGTAGTCCTCGAATGCGGTCACAAAAATCAGGACGGCCCGGCTGTTTCTTCTGCGAAACTCCCGTGCCGTCTCCATCCCGTTTTTGCCGGGCATCTGAATGTCGAGCAAAAGGATATCCGGCTTTACACCCGAGAGAAGAAGCTCCTCGCCCGAACCAAAAGCCGAGAATACTGCGTCCGGGTAAAGACGGCGTATCCTCTTTGTAAAATATTCTCTTGCCCTCTCTTCATCGTCGCAGACTGCAATGTGCATGGTATTCCTCCCTGTAAAAAATTTTCCGCTATACTACGCATCGTCCATCCGCGAAGGATGTTTACAGGTATGTTGTAAACCGGCGGGTTTTTGTTGTAAAAAGTGCCGTATATCGAACCTCTCTCCCCGTCATCGTGCGTCCCTGTGCAAAAAAAGAAACGGGAACCCTCGCTGCATATCCCCGTTTCTTCCAAACAACTTTCGAATTTAAGCTTCCTCCGGATTGAGCATCTGATAAATATTGATCTTTAACGCCTCCGAGCCCATCAGCCCCACGAACGTCGCGCCGCACTGGTACAGATCATCCGAGATCTTGTCGCAGCGCACGATGCGGATCACGGTCTCGATGACCTCCTTTGTCCAAATCTGAATCCGCGTGTCATAAAGCGAGCCGATCTCCATCAGATGCCCGGTGCGAAACCCCATGCCCGAGCCGGACAGATCGGTCACATCCACGTGCATCATTTTCAGGGTCGTCATCTCGCCCTGATCCAGACGCTCCAGCTCGATGGATACATCCAGCTCCAGCCGCCTGTCTTTTCTCTTTTCATCCATAGTTTTTCCTCTCCTTTTCCGATTGTCTCTGTAACTGCCGATAAAGCTGCAGTCAGCATAGCAGGTTCATTTGGATACCTCCGCCAAACCGGGCTCCGATCATATCTATTGATCCTCAGCCGCCCGCTCGACCGCTTCAATCGCCGCGATGCGCGCCGCCTCGTATGCGACGCTGCTCACTCTCCTGCGGACCATCCCGTCTGAGCGGGCCATGCGCTTCGTAACATTTTTCGCCTCGTCGAGAAGATAGCATCTGCCGCTCTGCACATCCTTTTCGTAGTCGATGTTGTTGAACCTGAAATTTGCCGCGTATGTATCCCCGTCCTTTGCGATCATAATCGCCGTGCCGTCCGCATACATAATCTCCGCCGCCATATGTCCGCCCCTCTCTCCCGTACTTTTTCTCGCTGTTTCGATTATTATACCACACTTTTGCATTTCAGCAAGTACTTGTGAAATAATGACCTGACCTTAATTACCTACTTCGCCATCGTCAAGAAGCGCAAATTCAGGCTTCATCCCTCCGATGAGAACAATACGAATATCCCGGCTGCAAGAAAAGCGACCGATAAAATCAGGGACATAAAAATACTCCAGTCCAGACATGGAATACTTCTTCCCCATATCCTATACAGTTCGTTTCCTGTATAAAAATGCCAGAATCCAGTCATATGTACGGGCATAAAATTAGCAAACCAGTGATTGATTTCATATACATAGAGCTGATCGATCACAATCAGCCCGATATAAAAGCTTACAATCAGGGAAGCGCCCGCCAAAAGATTCTTTAAAATAATCGTTACCATAAGCGCCGCACTGACCATAAAAATCAATCCTGAATATCCAGCCAGAAGATTTATCATAAATTGCTGTAAATATGTAATATTATAAAGTGAGAAAAAAGCCCTGACATTGCTTTGTATCGGCTGATTTGCACCTTCAAGGCCATAAGGCATCATGAAAATACTGAAATAAATCATCATACCGGCAATGTAAAGAACCGTAGCTGATAAATAAGCCGATAATATCCTTGCGAAATCCAACCGCTTTTGTCCGAATCTGGCGGAACGAACCAGTTCTTCCATTTGTACGCTTAAGTCACGCCCGAACAGCGGCAATATAAGTGCAGTTATCACAAGATTCAGCACAATGCCAAAACCGCCCATGCTATCCGCCAATACCTTCCAACCTTCCGCATAACCCATTGATATTACTGATAAATCCCCGGCTTTATCCATAAACCCTGCGATTTCTGAATCTGTATAATTATTTTTAGAATCCATCATGAGATTTTCATTAATTTTCTCTGACCTTATTTGTAAAAAGCTTTCCATATCAGCCTCAGATAATTCCTCTAATGTTTTCCCTTCATAATTAACAGAGATAATATCACGAATATTTTCATGATTCAGGTATCCGTATCTGTTTTCATTCTTTTGCATACCAAGCAAACAATGCTTATCCAGATATAAGGCCCTGGATTTTTCCTTTGCGTCAGACAGATTTTCATTCCAGTCAGCCACAATTCCTTGTGTATCACGCACAGTATACCGGTCCAGATTTATTTTTGTATGGTAAGCCGAAACAAGCAGAACGAATCCCAGAAAACACCATAATACCGCCCTGTTTATAATCCGCTTACATTCCAGAATTACAATTCTCATTTTCTACCACCATGAATCAATATCATATTTTCTGTATGACATCTTAATTCCAATCCGAAGCAACGCCACATAAAATACCGTAAAAATAACAGCAACTGCAAAATAAGGAAGTGCCATATCACCAACAAAATAATATCCTGTAAGCAATGAATCGCTTATAAAATTGGCAGGATGAAACATTTTGGAAAAACCATACACATTTTTTGACTTTAAAATCCAAAAAACCGCAATCGCTGACAAAATGACAGCCAGTTTTCTGTTTTTCATTTTTATGGAAATCAGCATAACGAGATTGCCTGTCACAATTGCCCCGCATAAACCGCCGCCAAACAGAATGAGAATCCCTTCCCCGACTGTAATATTATGAAGGCACTCAAACCAAAACATCTGGGCCGGTAAATTCCAGCCGTCCAAAGTAGCAATGATCCCATTTACGATAAGCTGTACTCCGATAAAAATGAGATATGCGCTTATTATAAACATATTTCCTGCAATCCAGCGGACGTCAAAATTGTTTTTTCTGCCATATTTTGAGGATAGCGTCAATTCCGTAATTCCTCCTGCATGATCCTTTGCAAAAATTCCCGACAGTGCAAATGCCAGAACAACAAATATAAATCCATAATCCAAAACAAACCACGCCCGCAGGTTTGCCAGCCCCTGATAATATCCTGTCCGGTAAGGTGTGTTTAGTTTCGCTATCTTTTTCTCCAAAATATTCATTTGTTCCTCTGTACAGGGATTTACTTCTGCCAAATGTTCTTTTACCGTTTCTTTATAGGTTTTATAAAATTGTTCCTCGGAATCTAAAAAGTCATAGTCCAATCCAATCTTGTCGTTCCCATTTGTCATATATGCGCCATAATATGCATAATTG
>CAMTZV010000052.1 GCA_947086625.1 uncultured bacterium
ATCCCGGTCATTTTCCTGACGGCGCGGGGAGCGGTGAACGACCGCATCAAGGGGCTTCGGCTCGGCGCGGACGACTACATCGTAAAGCCGTTTCAGAGCGGCGAGCTTTTAGCGCGCATGGAGGCGGTGCTGCGGCGTTACGGGCGGGACAAAAAGGAGCTGGCCTTTGCGGACGTGACGGTGAACCTCTCGTGCAGAAAGGCATTCCAGAACGGGCGGGAGGTCGATCTGACCGTAAAGGAGTTTGACCTTCTGGTGGAGCTGATGCAGAATAAAAATGTGGCCCAGTACCGGGACAAGCTCTATGAGCGCGTGTGGAAGGAGCCGTTTTTAGGCGATACGCGCACGCTGGACACGCACATCCAGAGGCTTCGCAAAAAGCTCGGCTGGGAGAACTATATCAAAACCGTATTCCGCATCGGATACCGTCTGGAGGGCGAGGGGCAATGAAGCTTGGCGCAAAAATTTTCTGCTACGTCACGATCTTTTTCAGCGCGGCGTTTCTGTTCGGCGGCTACGTGCTCATTTCCTATTTCTACGAGGTGGCGATGGGGCGCGAGGTGGAAACCGCCGTGGAGCAGTACCAGTACAACAAGTTCGTGGTGGAGGCGAATCTGATCACCCGGGGCGAGGAATGGTTTGAGGGGGCGCTGGGCGGGGAGTATGATATGGAGAGCATGGCGTCGGATATGAACGGAACCGTCGCCTTTTTTTCACTTGCAAAAAATGAGCTGCTCTCGAAGTTTCCGAGGGGGACGGACGCGGCGCGGCTGCTCTGTGACATCTCGGAGGATCAGGTAAAGTACCGCTTTTTAAAAGCAGGGGAGCGGATGTACGTGCTCGTGGCGGGGCTTGTACCGCACGGCTCCACCGGCATATATCTCGTGACGGGCGTGGACGTGCAGCAGGTGCTGGAGCAGCAGGAGCGGATCGTGGAAAAATTCGGCGCGGTCTATGCCGCCGCGATCGCCGTCGGAATGGTGCTCATTTTAGGCTTCTCGGCCGTGCTGACAAAGCCGATCAAGCGCCTGATCTCGGCGACGAAAAAGATCGCGGACGGCAACTACGGGGAGCGCATCGCGGCCACGGGCAGCGACGAGGTCGGGCAGCTCGCCGCGGATTTCAACCGGATGGCGGCGGCCGTGGAGGAGAAGGTGCAAAAGCTCTCGGACAATGCGCGCCAGAAGGAGGATTTTGTCGCAAACTTTGCACATGAATTAAAGACGCCGCTCACGTCCATCATCGGCTACGCCGACCGCATATACAAAAAGGAGCTGCCGCGCGCAGAGCAGCGGCAGGCGGCGTACTACATCTGGAACGAGGGGATGCGCTTGGAGGCGCTCTCGTTAAAGCTCATGGATCTGACCGTTTTAAGCCACGGGGAATTTTCCTTACAGCGGGTGGAGGCGGACTCTCTTTTGCGGGAGCTCTCGGCGGACGTGGCATTTCTCATGGAGGAAAAACAGATTTCCTTTTCGTGCGAGTCAGAACAGGCGTCCGTCGCGGTGGAGTACGATCTGTTTAAAACGCTTTTTCTGAATCTCGTGGACAACGCGGCGAAGGCGGGCGCAGGGCAGATCCGTGTCACGGGACGGGTGGAAGATGTGTTTTCGGCAGGAAGCAAAGAGGAGGCCGGGGAAGGCGGCGGGGGATGCGCCGTGTCGGAGGATCAGGGCGCGCGCCGCTATGTGATCACGGTGGAGGACGACGGCAGCGGCATTCCGGCAGGAGAGCTAAGCCGTATTACCGAGGCGTTTTACATGGTCGACAAATCCCGCTCACGAAAGCTGCACGGGGCGGGCATCGGGCTTGCGTTGTGCGAACAGATCGCCCGTATCCACGGGAGCGCGCTGGAATTTGAGAGCGACGGGAAGAGCGGCACGCGGGTTCGCATTGCGCTGCGCATGGAGGAGGAAGACATGGAGGGCGGCGTTCGATGAAAGGCATAAAAAATAAATTGATTACGGCGGCGATGGCGGCGGTTTCCCTGACGGTCGCCTTTGGCGGATGGTTTTTAACAAAAGAATTGCTCGACCGGAAAAACGCCGAATTTTTGAGCGGCACGGGAGCGGTCGCCCTGCGCGCGGAGCAGACGGCGCTGCTTGCGCAGGAGCAGGCCGACGAGGCGGCGCGGGCTTTTAAGGAGCATGAAATCCCGGAGGAGCAGATGCGCGAGATCCTCCTTCTGTGGGATTACGGGGCAAAGGAGATGCCCCACGACCCGAAGGAGGAGCAGATGAATATGGAGCAGGCGATCGAGGCGGGAAAGCAGTGGATCGCCGTGCTGGCAAGGCGCGAGATCGTGCCGCAGACGCTTTTGGACGGCGATTTTGACCGGATCACGGCGCAGCTTAGCACCGTGGAGGCACAGACGACGCTTGATGAGCGGCTTTTGAGCCGTTGGCAGCTGGAATATCGCAAGGACGACGTAGATATCAACCTGACGATTCACGCCATGAGCGGCGAGATCTGGTATGCGAATATCTCCATGATGGCGTACAGCAGCCTTGCGTATGCGTACAGCAGTGAAGAGCTGCTCGACCTCATGTTTCCTCGGGCGAAAAGGAGTATAACGGAGGCGCTTGATGTGTATGACGGGCATCTCACAAAAATTTTGGAGGAGGAGGACGTGGCGGTGCATTTCTATCTTCGGACGCTTGAAACGAATCTGACGTCCAGCTATGCGATTTCGCTCTGGCTGGATCCGCTGTACAGCGATTACGAATAATTTACAACTTTGACACATCTTGTACGAAACTCGGAGACATCTCTCTGCTAGGATATAGGTAACGGCAGGCGGTATGCCGTTTCAGATAGATTGATCGGGGCTGCGCAGGTCATCCGCCAAAGAGCGGGCGGTGATCTGCGGTGCGGATGAGCTCTGATATGAAGGAGGAAGGCAAAATGCGGAGCATTTTTGAGAATGCCTTCCGACGAGATGCCCGCGAGCAAGAGCGAACGGGCGCTACCTTTAAACAGGGAGGTTTTGCGGAAGATGAGAAGCGGCGGGATCAGAGCGAACGAATTGCAGACGACGGGAAGGAGGCGCAGGCGGGCGGGAAGCCGGGCGGTATTCCTCGGGATGGCGGTCATTTTTGCGGTACTTCTGTTTTATATCAGGGACATGAATGCGCGTTTGAAGGAAGTGCAGGAGGTATTAGAGCAGATCAGGCTCGCGCAGAACGGCGGCATGGGAACCGGGGACGGCAGCGCAGGAGAGACAGGCGTAGCTTCGCCGGCAGGCGAGGTACGCCGCCTGGATGAAAAGGGGACGGCAGCGGACACCGGCAGAGGAACGGCCGGTGTGAGCCGCCCCGTGCAGCGGACGCTGGCAGAAGCGCTGCAAAGGCTGGAGGAGCTGGGCGAGACGGACGAGACGATCAGAAGCATCTGCGAAAAGAGCGGCGAATTCCACGAAAAGCTGCTGCTGGCACTGGCAAACAACCCGGAGATGGCGGATTTTGTCGCGGGGTATCCCGACAGCATTTACGACGATTCGTTTGCCGCGGGCCATCTCACGGACGACGAGAAGGAAAAGGAGTGTCCGCTTCTGCTGCAATGGGACAGGCGCTGGGGCTACCAGCCCTATGGCGATATGAACATCGGGATTTCCGGCTGCGGCCCGACGTGCCTTTCGATGGCGCTTTTCGCGCTGACGCGCGACGAGAGCCAGACGCCGCAGAAGATCGCGCTCTATGCGATGGACAACGGCTACTATGTAGAAGGGACGGGCACTGCGTGGGCGCTGATCACGGATTACCCGGCGGTGTGCGGCGTGAATGCGCGCGAGGTGCAGATGGAGGAATCGGCGCTGCGGGCTGCGCTGGACTGGGATCAGATTTTGATCTGTGCGATGGGCCCCGGGGATTTCACGACAGCCGGGCACTTCATCGTGATCTATGGCTACGACGAGGACGGCTTTTTCGTGAATGACCCGAACTGCGTTGCGCGGAGCGCGCAGAAGTGGCCGTTTGAGACGCTAAAAGGGCAGATCAAAAATATTTGGGCGCTTTGGGAGTGAGACGGGAAACTGCTCCGCAAAGAACGATTCCGGTGAGCAGCAGCACCGGGAAAATAATACATGCCAAAATCCCCATTTTCAGGTTGTCTCCAAATGCGCCTGATACCATTCCGGCCAAAGTAGGCCCTCCGGAACAGCCGATATCCCCGCCTAACGCCAGCAGCGCAAACATGGCGGTTCCGCCGTTTGGCAACGTCTTTGATGCCTTGCTGAAGGTTCCCGGCCACATGATTCCAACCGACAGCCCGCAGAGTGCGCAGGCGATCAGACTAAGCTGCGGAACAGGGAAAAAAGCAATTCCCAGATAAGATAAAATACATAAAAAACTACTGTAAATCATAAAGCGTTCCAGATGGATGCGGTCGCCGTAGCGGCCGTAAAACAGTCTTGACATTCCCATTAAAACAGCAAACGCCATCGGCCCTGCCAAATCACCGGCTGCCTTGGAAATCCCGAGCCCCTTTTCCGCAAAAGCGGAAGCCCATTGGCTCACGGCCTGCTCGCTTGCTCCCGCACAGATCATCATTACAAGCAGAACCCAGAATATTTTTATCCGAAACAATTCTTTTAATTTCAGCCCGGGTGCGCCGTCCTCAATCAACGGCGCAAAGGGGACTTTGGAAAAGAAAAAGGCATTTGCGATTGGAATGACCGCCCAGATAACCGCCAGAATTTTCCAGTGATCGATGCCGGCCACATAAAAAAACAGTGTTGAAATGAGCACAACGGAGGCATGGCCCCAGCAGTAAAACGAGTGGAGCATACTCATTGCCTTTTCCTTATTGTCGGAAGGGCACGCCTCGACAACCGGGCTGACGAGAACCTCCAAAAGGCCGCCGCCGATTGCATAAATCATGACTGCAATCAAAATGCCGATAAAGGGCGACGGTAAAATCTCCGGTAAGAGCGTGAGAAGAATCAGACCTGAAGCCGACAGAATGTGAGCGGCAATCATTGACACGCGATACCCGATTTTATCGATAAATGTAACCGAAAGAAGATCAACCAGTAACTGGATTCCAAAATTGAAGGTCACCAGCAGTGTAATCTGTGAAAGCGGTATTTGGTAGCTTTTCTGAAAAAACAAAAACAGCAGCGGTGCAAAATTGTTGACGACAGCCTGTACGATATAACCCACGAAGCAGGCCGTAATCGTTTTGTTATAGTTATTTTTCATTTTCTATTTCCTCCCGATGTATGAGATTATATCCCATAGTTCTGGGAATGTCATTGTACAAAATCGCATTATTATGGTACGATATAGCAAATCCTGTTTCGTTTTCTGGGAGGAGACGTCGTATGGGCATTTATAAAATTGCAACGGATGAAACGCTGCGGGAAACCATCCGGCACGGCGACAGCAAATATCCCTTTGCATATTATCCCGAAAATATCTGGCAATTTGATTTCCACCGCATTGACTGGCACTGGCACCACGAATTGGAATTTCTGCTTGTCGCAGAAGGTACGGCGTTCTGCTCTGCAGGCCCAGACAGGATAGAGCTGCGAAAAGGCTGCGGCATTTTTATCAACAGCGGTATTCTGCACCGTTTTGAGGCACAGTGCAGCACATTTGCTCCGAATATTGTTTTTTCGCCGGGCCTCTTAGCGCCTGAAGAAAGTCTCATTTATGAAAAATATGTCAGCCCTGTTATAAGCGCTTCTGTCCCGTATAAAATATTTAGTCCGTGCACAATGTGGGAAAATGATGTGCTGCAGCTCCTGTCACAGATTTTTGACCTTCAGGAGACAGAGCCGGATAACGAATTACATACGATGCAGCTTCTTTTTCAGATGTGGAGTATATTGGTAAAAAATTTGGGTTTAAATGCCGCTTCTGACAGTATGCGGCGCTTAGATCACAGACAGGCAAGGTTACAGGCTATGATGCAGTATATTCATGACCACTATATGGAAGAAATTACGCTTGAGATGATTGCGGCAGCCGCATCGATCAGCAAAAGCGGAGCGTTACATATTTTTCAGTCAGGTATCCGGATTTCTCCGGTGGCGTATCTCATTCAGTACAGGCTGGCGCAGGCCGCGGAGCAGCTCCATACGACCCAAAAGCCGGTTTCCTCCATCGCACAAGAAAGCGGGTTTGCGAGCTCTGGATATTTTTGCCGGAAGTTCAGGCAGCATTATCACATGAGCCCAAACGAATACAGGCAGAGGAAAACAAAATAGCCCTCTGATGTGCGTCACAGCACAAACAGACCATGTACGTTTCGGCAGATCTTTCCGATATCTAATGCAGGAACAGTAAAGGAGGGACCGTATGAATGTACAGATGAAGGGCATCAATATCGGCGTGTACTGCAGCCCCGGGCTCAAGAGCGCAAAGCAGCGTCAGGAGCGACAGGCGCAGTGCGACAGGGAGGTTGCCTTTTTTGAAAAGCAGAAGGAAAACCTGAAAAATATCGGCGGCGACAGTCTTGAGGATATCAGCAGAAAATTAGACATGCTCCACTCCTATGAGGAGCAGATTGCGGCGGTCAAGGCAAAATTTAATTCGGAAGAGATCTACCATGTGCTGGACGAGGCGCAGGAGTTCGGCGAGAAGGTTGCGAAGGAAGCCGAGAAGAGCAAGCCCAAGACCGAGAAGGAGCGCCGAGAGGACATGGTCGAGGAAGCGCTTGGACTGGACGAGGACAAGGGCGAGCTGACCGAGGAGCTCGAGGAGATGACCGAGCTTTCGGAAGAGCTTTCCGAGGAGCTGGAAGAGGAATTGGAGGAGCAGACGGCAGAGCAGCTCGAGGAACTGGAAAACCTGAATACGGTGGAGGCGGCGGAGGACGCAGGCGCTGTCGATGCGTCGGAAGAAGTGCCGGAGGTTACGGAGGCGGCAAAAGCACCGAGCGCCATCGATGCGCTGAACAGAAAGCTGCAAGAGGCGATGGAGCGGGAACAGCTCGCGCGGTATGAGCCGATCGATGTGCGGGTTTAGCGCAGACGGACAGGAAGATTTGGTTAATGATCCGTGGGATGGCAAACGAAATTTGTAACAGGAGGTTTTTCGTATGAGCTTTTTTGGACTGGGAATTACAGACCAGACGCCGCTTCGCTACGGGACGGCGACCGACGCAGGGAGACGCGGGCGATTTTGCCGGGCAGCTCGCGCAGGCAGCGGGAAAAACACATATCATTTATATAAAAACGGACGACATGCTCTATTCCGGCGGCAACGGCACGGGCCTGTCGTACTATCTCAAATATGCGCCGAATTCGACGGAGGACGACCCGACCGTCATCGCAAAGGGCGTGGACGAGAACGGCAGGGAGTTTGAGCAGACGATCCACATCAACCGGATCAACCCGCGCTGCGCGACGGTCGTGGAGATGCACGCGCTCGAGGCGCACCTCGGCGTGGACAGGGGCGACCGGCTCTCGTCGCTTCCGATGGACTCCGGAGCCATGGGACTGCATGACCGCAGGGATTTTATGGAAATGTTTAAAAAGCAGATCAGAGACATGAAGCTTTTGAACGAGCGGCAGGCGGCAGCCTACTATGAATACAGTATGCAGATGTACTGGGAGTTTATGAACCGGATGGGCAGCGGTCACAGAGCCGGGAGCTTTCGGTAAGAAAAGTTCATGCCGCTCGGCTTCTATGCCTATTCCGGCTTTTTTCAGAATCGGTTTCGGCACGATCGTCTGCCAGAATATAAAATCAGCAGCTTACTATTGTTTTTAAAGGGAATGCAGTTTGATGATGATATGGAGGACGATCTGTATTGTCAAAAACTGTATGAGGATTATCTGAGCGATCCCGATCCCGAAAAGCACGAAACAATCACGCTTGAAGAGCTGGCGGCACAGG
>CAMTZV010000053.1 GCA_947086625.1 uncultured bacterium
CAGGGCTAAATTATTTATTATATTTATAACTAAAAAAGATGCCCTGTACTTCCTACAAGGCATCATCTCTTTCATTTTTGTCTACCAACAAACAACATAGTAAATCCAATCACAAAAAGCATCCCAGTTAAAACTTCCCATCTCCCGGCACCTCCTTTATTCTTTTATTTGAATAAAGAATAGCCGGAACTTTTCCCGTTTTCCGTCACTAGCCTATCTGACTGTTTTTTGCCCCGAACCGTGATCTCGACATTTTTTCTCCCCGTAATCTGCCTGTCAACCTAAAATTGTCGAAAACATTCGACAAATATTTTCTTTCCGCATCCTACGGCTCCAGTCCGTGAAAGAAGTACCAGAATGACCCTGCCATTTTTCCGAATGCCATCATCGCCATATAGTATGACATGCCGCTGTCAACTTTTAACCGTCGAAACAGCACCGGAAAGACGGTCAGCACCTCGGCGAGCGCCGCCGACACACAGCCGACAAACATTCCGGCGCACAGGCCCCAGAGCACGACAAACCAGGCGCCGATCCGAAGCGTCAGCCCCGGATACTCCGTGTAAATACCGCCCCAGAGAATGCCGAGTACGATCATCCACTCATAAAATTTGAGCAGCCGGATTGTGTGGCTGCTCCCGATCATGCGCGGATAGATACCGATCTTCATTAAAAATGCAAATACACCGCCGGAGGTGGCTGCCCCGGCGGTGATCCCAAACAGAAAAAATAATACCCAGATCATGATTTTGCCTCCTGCTGCTCTTTTTCACGGATGCGTTCAATCGTATCCTCTACATCCTGCTCGTATTTGCTCATCTCCACCTGCAGCGGTGTCGGATCATTCTCCCGCTTTTTTAAGCTGAAATGATTGAAAAAGATCAGGATTCCCATAGCCAGCCCAACAGAATATCCGATCTCCAAACCGCCAATCGACTCCGGCGCACTCCCGACTACCTGCTCGTATATCTGTTCAAACAGATCGACAATGCCAATATCGTTATGAAACGCCATGATAGAAAAGCCGGAGCCGAAAAATATCACGATCCCGATGCACACGGCTTCCAGATATTTACGCATGAAACAATGCCTCTTTCAGATTGCACACCATTTCTACCCCGCTTTGCAGGTTTTCACCTGAGCGCACACTGATTACATAGCTCACGCCAATCCAAACTGCCACTATGATTACAAGCACCAAAAACATCCGATAAATAAATTTTGCCATATCCACTCACTCCTTTTCATAACGACTTAACAATCTTCGCCGTTATCTTTTTCAGAGTATGTGAACATGGCAAAATTTTTATACATTTTTGAGCGCATTCATTTCACACGGTTTACAAATTTTCTATCGCTGTGGCCGTCAATCCAGTGTACCGCATGATTTACTGCGCGTTCCTGAGCCGTGAAAAGCAACCTACAATCTTCTGATTTCTTCCAGTGACAAATCTGTTGCCTTAGCTATTTGATCGTGAGACATATTCATTTTTAAAAGATTTCTGGCAATTTCAATGCTTCTTTCACCCTTACCTTCATTCTTCGCCTTCTTCATACCGCTGTCGTAGTCAATCTGTGCCATCTCACGCAAATGGTAAAGCCGCAGCACTTCTTTGTCATTCGCCAGGAATTCCATTTTCTCATTCGCCTTATAAATCGCTGTGTCCAAATCCATCAACTCCTTTAGCGTATCATCTGAAACGTTCTGGTCAAAAAAGGTGAGCCAACGATGAAGGGAATTATTTTTAATGTCCTTATCCGGCAGGGCATTGAACTTCTTCATGTCAATGAAGTGTATTTCCAGCGCATCCGTCAAAAGACAGTCCCTGTGGGTATCTTCCCAGAGATGGAATACGGTATGGAAATCATCAACCGCCACCGCTTCAAAATTTACGATATTGATCGCAATCACATTGGACAGCAGACTGTAGTCCTCACCTTTCGCCAGTCCGCCTGCGAACTCCCTGCTCCAGTAGAAAAGGCTTCTTCTGTCCATGTTCCCATAATCCCGCAGCTGAACTTCAATGTTGATCCTTGTTCCGTCCTCGGCTACTGCACGGATATCAAGGATACTCGTCTTGTCACCGATAATCTCCGCTGTAAATGTGCGGTGCTCCACAATCTCAATTTTAACAAGCTTCTTATGCTTTGTCTTTGCCAGAATTGCATTCAGCAGAGACAGGAGCTGTTCTTCATCGCCTTTTTCACCGAAAGTCTTTCCGAAAATAAAATCGTTCAGAGGTTTAAATCTATGCATTACGATATCTCCTGCCTTTCATTATTATCGTACCATATGTTTACGCATTTTTCTATTGCCTTTTTCTGAAATCAGGAAAAACATATCTGGTTCCTCTGGATGCCCCGGTTTTTGCAAGCCATCCTTTCCTGACCATATCGCTGAGCACCGCCCTCGCCCTTCTCTGCTTGATCGCCAGCAAAGTGCCCGCCTCATCGGATGTAATCTGACCGTTTGTTGAAATATAGCTTATAATCTGCTCCTGCTGCTCTGTCAGTTTCGCATTTTCCGGCACTTTTCCGGCACACTCCTCCACGTTTCCGGCACTTTCCGGCACTTTTCCGGCACTCTCTGACGCGTTTCCGGCACTTTCCGGCACTTTCCCGGCACTTTCCGGCACTTTTCCGGCACTCCCCGCCGCGTTTCCGGCACTCTCTGCCGCGTATCCGGCACTTTCCGACACTTTCCCCGCACTTTTTGCCCGATACAGGTTAATCCGCAGCGCGACCTCCATATCTACAAATTCCGGTTCCCTCAGCTCGTAATTTTTCATTTCCTGCACAAGCTTCGGGATACCCGTATCGCATCATGATTTTTTCTTGACATACACGACTTTTACATTTAAGATAACAGATAAAGAAGAAACGAAGTTTACTACCGTACAGCTTATTGCTCATGCGGTCTGCTCGTTTCTTTTTTGTTCTTACCAGATCATAGAGATACAATTTGCCGTCTTCATCCAAAAAAACCGGAACCCTGCAAAGCATACCGCCCTGCAAGCTTCCGGCTTTATGTATTACGTTTTTGTTAAAGCGCTGGCATTATTTCTCGGCCTGCGCCTTGATCGCCTCGGTCAAAGCAGGAACGATCTTGTTCAGGTCGCCGACGATGCCGTAGTCGGCTACGTCGAAGATCGGAGCGTCCGCATCCTTGTTGATCGCGATGATCAGATCGGACTCCTCCATACCTGCCACGTGCTGGATCGCGCCGGAGATACCGATCGCGAAGTAAACGTTCGGGCGAACGGTCTTGCCGGTCTGTCCTACCTGGTAATCCTGAGCCTTCCAGCCGTTCTCAACAACGGCACGGGAGCAGCTCACCATTCCGCCGAGCGCTGCCGCAAGGTCGTCGAGCAGCTTGAAGTTCTCCTCGCTTCCGACGCCGCGGCCACCGGATACGAGAATCTTTGCGTCCATGATATTCTGAACCTGTCCGACTGCCTTTACAACCTCCATGATCTCGACATAGCGGTTGTTCTCGGTAAAGCCGGGGTTATACTCGATGATGTTTGCCTTTGCGCCTGCGATCGGGTCGATCTTCTGCATAACGCCGGGGCGGACCGTCGCCATCTGCGGACGGTTGTCGGGACATGCGATCGTCGCGATCGTGTTGCCGCCGAATGCCGGACGGGTCATCAGAAGCTGATTGTGCTTCTGCTCGTCCTCTTTTCCGGGAGTCGCTACGAGCGGGAAATCACCGATCTCAAGAACGGTACAGTCAGCGGTCAGACCGGTCGCCACTCTCGCGGAAACGGTCGGGCCGAGGTCGCGTCCGATCGCGGTTGCGCCCACGAGCATGATCTCCGGCTTGTACTCGTTGATGACGGAAGCCAGTGCGTGCGCGTAAGGCTCGGTGCGGTATGTCTCAAGCGCGGGATCGTCGACGAGGATCACCTTGTCTGCGCCGTACTCCGCGAGCTTATCGCATAATCCCTTGACATTTGATCCGAGCAGAACCGCCGTCACGTCAGTTCCCAGAGCTGCCGCCAGCTCTTTTCCTTTTCCAAGCAGCTCGAAAGCGATGGAGCTGATCTCATTGTCTACCTGCTGTGCGTAGATATATACGCCCTTATATTCTTCTAAACCCATTTTAAATGTCACCACCTTTTATTAGATAACGTGTTTCTCGGTTAATTTGCTCATGATATAGTTTACGGACTCGGTCGCGTCAAGATTTACCTTCTCGCCTGCGCCTTTGCGCACCTTATCGGAAGCCTTTGCGATCTTGGTCGGGGAACCCTTCAGACCGATGTTTGCATCGTCGAGATCCTTTAAGTCCGCTCTGCCCCATACGGTAACCTCTTTCTCATCGTATGCGTCAAAGATACCGCCCGGGGTCATGTATCTGGGTGTGTTCAGCTCGGACAATGCGGTGATGAGGCACGGCATCTTTGTCTTGAGCATGTGGTATCTGTCCTCGTACTGGCGCTTTACGATCACGTTCTCGCCGTCGATCTTGATATCCGCTGCATAAGAGATCACGGGAAGCCCTAAATGCTCTGCGATCTGCGGGCCAACCTGTGCGGTATCGCCGTCGATTGCCTGGCGTCCGGTGATAACCAGATCGTAATCGATGTTGCGGAGCGCGCCAGCGATCGTGGAAGAGGTCGCCCATGTGTCAGCGCCGCCCAGTACGCGGTCGGTTACAAGGATCGCCTTGTCAGCGCCCATTGCCATTGCCTCGCGAAGCACGTCGTCCGCCTTGGGAAGTCCCATGGTGAGCACCGTAACCTCTGCGCCGGTCTCCTCTTTGATCCGAAGTGCCGCCTCTAATCCGGCCTTGTCGTCCGGATTCATGATTGCAAGCATAGCTGCTCTATCAAGTGTTCCGTCAGGGTTGAACTTTACGCCGCCCTTGGTATCCGGAACCTGTTTAATACATACTACGATTTTCATGTATCTTTTTCTCCTTATATTTATTTTCTTACGCGGACTGGCAGAAAACCCGCCCATCCGCTGGGATCGCGGCTATCTTAACAATGCGCCGGAGATAACCATACGCTGAACCTCGGAGGTTCCCTCGTAGATCTCGGTGATCTTTGCATCACGCATCATACGCTCTACGTCGTACTCTCTGATATATCCGTATCCGCCGAAGAGCTGTACGCACTCGGTCGTAACAGCCATCGCAGTCTCGGCAGCAAACAGCTTTGCCTTTGCAGCCTCTACGGAGTAAACCTTCTGGGTTGCCTTTGCCATCGCAGCTCTGTATACAAGGAATTTCGCAGCGTCGATCCTTGCAGCCATGTCAGCGAGCTTGAACTGTGTATTCTGCTGTGCGGCAATCGCGCGGCCGAACTGCTTCCGCTCCTTGGTGTACTCGATCGTGCGCTCCAATGCGCCCTCAGCGATACCGAGTGCCTGTGCAGCGATACCGATACGTCCGCCGTCCAGCGTGTGCATTGCGATCGGGAAGCCCTTGCCTTCCGGCCCGAGCAGCGCGTCCTTCGGAATTCTGCAATCCTCGAAGATCAGCTCGTAGGTGGAAGAACCGCGGATACCCATCTTCTTTTCCTTTGTACCGAAGGAGAAGCCCGGTGTGCCCTTCTCAACGATAAATGCGGAGAAATTCTTTTTCTTGCGTCCCCTCTTGTCCTCGGTAATGCTGGTGATCGCGATGATGATGTAGATATCGCCCACCTTGCCGTTGGTGATGAAGCACTTGGAGCCGTTGAGTACCCACTCGTCGCCGTCTAAGACAGCCTTCGTCTGGCAGCCCTGCGCGTCCGTACCTGCGCCCGGCTCGGTCAGACCGAATGCGCCGAGCTTCTCGCCCTTTGCAAGCGGGATCACATATTTCTGCTTCTGCTCCTCGGTGCCGTAGGTCAAAATCGGGTCGATGCACAGGGAGGTATGTGCGGATACGATAACGCCGGTCGTGCCGCAAACCTTGGAGAGCTCCTCCACGCACATTACATATGTAAGGGGATCGCAGCCCTGTCCGCCGTACTCCTTCGGAACGGGGATGCCCATGAATCCGTATTTTGCCATCTTCGCAACAGTCTCAGCGGGAAACGCTTCGGTCTCGTCCGTCTCCTGTGCAAGGGGCTTTACTTCTGTCTCGGCAAACTCTTTGAATAAAGAGCGGGCCATTTCATGCTTTTTGTCTAAAGAAAAGTCCATGATCTATACTCCTTTGATTTTAATTTATAAAAGCCGCGATCCACAGCCCCCTGTCAGAAGGGAGCTGTGAACCGTAGCGTAAATTCATTTCTTACAGTGCGTCAACCGGGGTCTTTGTGCGGTCAGCATTGTATACATAGAAGCCCTTGCCGCTCTTTGCGCCGAGGTTTCCGCCGCGAACCATCTTGCGGATGAGCGGGCATGCGCGGTACTTGCCGTCGCCAGTCTCGTTGTAGAGAACGTCCATGATCGCAAGGCAGATGTCCAGACCGATAAAGTCGCCTAACTCCAGGGGCCCCATCGGATGGTTTGCGCCGAGCGTCATCGCGGTGTCGATGCCGGCGATATCGGAAACGCCTTCCATCTTGATGAACGCAGCCTCGTTGATCATCGGGATTAAGATGCGGTTTACAACAAAGCCGGCTGCCTCGTTCACCTGAACGGGGGTCTTGCCGATCTCTGCGGAAATCTTCTTAATCGCGTCAACGGTCTCTACCGGCGTATTCACGCCTGCAATTACCTCGATGAGCTTCATGCGGTCTGCGGGGTTGAAGAAGTGCATACCGATCATCGGACGGGTTAAGCCGTTTCCGATCTCCGTGATGGAAAGGCTGGAGGTGTTGGATGCGAAAATGCACTCGGGCTTCGCGATCTTGTCAAGCTCGGAGAAGGTGGTCTTCTTAACGCCCATATCCTCAAACGCTGCCTCAACGATCAGATCGCAGTCTGCGCATAAGTCTTCCTTTAAGCCGGGGGTGATCTTTGCGAGGATGCCGTCAACCGCTTCCTGCGTCATCTTTCCTTTTTCAACAAGTCTTGCATAGCCCTTTGCAATCTTGTCCTTGCCGCCCTGCGCCCACTCCTGCTTGATATCGCAGAGCGCTACTTCGTATCCGTCAACCTGGGCAAATGCCTTTGCAATGCCCTGTCCCATCGTACCTGCACCAATTACGCCTACCTTCATTGTGATAGATCCTCCTTATGATAATAGTTTTTTGTAAGAACCCGCGGATCGCTTTATGCTTCGCATTCCCGCGATCCTATGTCCAATTCTTACGCCTCATATTTCTCCACGATTGTCGCGCAGCCCATGCCGCCGCCGATACACAGGGTAGCAAGACCTCTCTTCGCGTCTCTCTTCTTCATTTCGTACAGAAGCGTTACTAAAATACGGCATCCGGATGCTCCTACGGGATGTCCGAGCGCGATTGCGCCGCCGTTTACGTTTACCTTGCTCATGTCAAAGTCCAGATCTCTTGCAACCGCGATAGACTGTGCCGCGAACGCCTCGTTTGCCTCGATCAGGTCAAAATCGTTGATCGTAAGGCCGGTCTTTGCAAGAACCTTCTTTGTCGCCGCAACAGGTCCGATACCCATGATCTCAGGCTCTACGCCGCCGAGCGCGCCTGCAACCCAGGTAGCCATCGGGGTGATGCCAAGCTCCTTTGCCTTCTCCTCGCTCATAACGACAACTGCCGCAGCGCCGTCGTTAATACCGGAAGCGTTACCAGCGGTAACAAGTCCGCCCTGCTTGCCGGAGCAGCACTTTAAGTTTGCCAGAGTCTCCTTGGTCGTTCCCGGACGAGGGCCCTCATCCTTCACGAAGTCAACCATTTCCTTCTTAACCTT
>CAMTZV010000054.1 GCA_947086625.1 uncultured bacterium
TGACGTAGTAGACCATGATGCGCCCTTCGCCCCGCGGCTGATACCAGTTGTCGACCGTGATGCCGTGGTCGTAAAACCGGACGCCCTGCACCGAGCCGCTGCTGTCCGAGAGGTACAGGCGCGGCGAGCGGTCTTCGCTGTATTTGTGATCCACAGACCCGATGAGGCGCTCGGCGGAGAGCGAGAGAAGGTAGTCGCGCAGCGCTTCCGCGGCTTTGTCCTTTGCCTCGGCCTCGTTTATGGAATCGTAATAACCCGTTTCCCGGTCGTACACCTCGTAGAGAAAATGATCCATGCCGTCGGCGTCCACGAGCAGCTCCCCGACGGTGCAGCGTTCGTCGGCGAAGGCGAGCGTGCCGTGGAACAGAAAGCAGACGAACAGGAACGCGGCGAGAAGCCCTGTCCCCGGGCGGCGCGGGCGCTTTTGCATGACATTTCTCAGGCGGTAGCGCAGGGAGGCCGCATCGGCGGACAGGCAGGTCGTAAAGCCGCGCGTTTCCCCTGCCGTATGTAAAAGCAGGTCGGCGTAGCGCTTCCGCTCCGCGTCGGACGCCTGATCGAGCACAATCTCGTCGCAGGAGAGCTCCATGTCTTTTGCCGATTCCCGGGCGGCCATCCACACGAGCGGGTGAAACCAGAACAGCGCACACAGGAAGGCAAAAAAGAATTTGGCGTCAAAGTCGCTTCGCTGGATGTGGTGCAGCTCGTGCCGGAAGATCAGGCGCAGTTCATCCTCCGTATAGGAACATACAGGGAGCACTGTTAAGCGGTTCTTTCGTGTGCCCGGCATGGAAAACGGGGTCGCCGCGGTCGCGCAGCGGACGAGCCGGATGCGCGTCTTTAACTCCAGCGCCGCCAGCTCCTGCCGCCAGACATCCAGCACGGCTTCGTCCGTCTCGTCGGACGAGGCCTTTAAGACGCGGCGGCGAAAGCGCAGGTGGGAGACGACAAACCATCCGAAGACGAGCAGGAAACCGACGAGCCACACCGGGACGAGCAGATCAATGAGCCATGCCGGGCAGCAGATGACAAGGCGGGGCATCGGCGCGTCGTTGACAATCACTATGGCATAGAACAGAATCGTCGGCAGCAGCCATGCGGTGGCGCAGGCGCGTGCGCTGACGCGTTGCCGCAGCGCGGGCATCAGGACAAACAGCGCGAGATAATACACGCTCATCGTCAAAAGCAGGTCGCTGGAAAACCGGAAAAACTGCGCGGGCGCGGCCTGCCATCCGTACCGCCAGACAAAGCCGGCAAAAATAAGGGCGAGGCCCATCGGAAAAATGAGCGTGAGAGAGGTGACGTTGGTGCAGCGGTCTTTTGTTTTCAGGTCAACGCCCCAGACACGCTCGAAGTCGGAATATTCCCTGCCGTGCTCGTCGCGCCACGCGCTCCGGAAGGCCGAAACGAATGCAAATGTGTAGCAGAGCGCGGCGAATACCCGCAGGAAAATGGCTGAAAACTCCGGTATCATAACATCGCCTCCTTTTCGCCTGTCCCGGCAGGGCTTGTAGCCCGCCGGTGGTTGTTTTCTACAAATGTAGTGATAATTCTATTCTACAATTGTCGTGATGAAATGTCAAGTGGGAAAATAGCTGTCGCTTGAGCTTACTCATACAAGCTTGGTTCGCACATTTCCTTGACGATGGCTGAACTGATATGTAATGACTTTTGTCAATAGGTAAATTGAGTCACCACAAACTTTTTTATTTATTTTTTTCGGAAGGCACCCAGAAAGAGCCTCGGCGTATCAGTTCCTGGCATTGGCCACTCTGATATACGTGGATTGGTTACCTACAGGTCAATGGTCCGCCGTGAGCCCTGCCGTCTGTTAGCGTGGATCACAGTTCCCTGTGCCGACATTGTTCAGTCGCAGATGGCTCAAACCTTGAAATGGCCGAAGCCCTTTCAGGATGCCTTCCGTTTGTTATTGGTTACAGACAGATGTACGTGGCGTTAGCCATCTTACATCTGTTGTTTGCCTGCTACAGCAGCGGGATGGCAATGTCAGGGGCCTGCTGCCGCAGGCGGGGCTTTGCACCCTTGACTTTGACAGCACGCTGCTGTACCCCGCTCATGCAATGTTTCCTGTCATCATGCCCCACATAAAGCAGGCCAGTTCCCGCGCGATCGCCGTTTTCGCCACATTGGCTTTTTTACCATGTGATAATACCATTTTGTAGTATTTCCTGCGCAGCCTCTCATTGGCTTTGTCCGCATAGGCAATGACCTCCGGCGGATTCCCCTGCTGTCTGGCCTTAAGCGCTTTGGATTTGTGCCCGGTCTGCCCACGCCCATAGCTTTGTGCCGCTTCCACAAGCAGACGCCGAACGTTGGTATTCCCGGCCTTTGTGATACCCA
This sequence comes from uncultured bacterium, assembly GCA_947086625.1. Lineage (GTDB taxonomy): Bacteria > Bacillota > Clostridia > Lachnospirales > Lachnospiraceae > W0P33-017. The sequence continues at coordinate 2,362 of CAMTZV010000054.1, forward strand.
GCCTTTTGCGGCTGTCCCCACTGGAATCCTCTCCGGGTACAAGACCAAGGTAGGATGCAAATTTCTCCGCAGAAGGGAAGCGTTTGAAATCCCCCACTTCGACGATACACGAAAGCGCTGTCTGGGTCTGCACACCGAGGAAACAGGAAAGTTTCCTGACATTTTCGCTGTATTCTTCCTTTGTGGCCAGTTCGCTGATGCGCTGGTCAAACCGCTCAATCTTATTTGTAAGATTTTCCAGGGTAAGAAGATACTCTTTGAGTATCTCATCATACAGCCCGGCCGGCTTCAGGGATTTCAACCAGCTGATATGCGCCACCGTCCAGTGGCTTCTGCCTTCATAACGCAGATTATGCCGTATGCAGAATGCGCAAATCTGCTGTTTTATCTTTTTGAGGGCAAGTTTGTGGTCCGCCCTCATGCGGATATATTCCCTGACCTGTTCATCCTGCTGTGTCGGGATGTGGACGGGGCTGTAGTCATGGTACGCAAGGCATTTTGCAATCCTGCGCGCATCACGTTTGTCTGTTTTGATCTGTTTCTTTCCTTTGACCACAGGCATTGTGGTCGGTGCAAGGATGACGCAGTTTACGTTATGTTCGGTCAGCTGATGATATAAAGTGAATCCAAGGCAGCCGGCTTCATAACCGCACAGGAAAGTTGTGTTTTCGCCGAATACGCTCCGCAGGGAAGCGATATAAGCAAGCACGTGCTTATAATCGGCAGCTGTCGTGTGAGGATGGGAGAACTCATCCTTTTCGATTGAATAGCAGCAAAGAGAAAATTTTTCCGTGTGAGCATCCATTCCGATGAAAACTGTGTTATAATCCATTTGTAATGACCTCCTTTTGTATGCGGTAATCCCTGTTACCATTGATTTTTGCAATCTCAAGTATACAGGTAAATCCACGAGATTACAAATGCGGGGTCATTACATATTGTCTGTACGACAAATATAGATATTTTTCGACGGAAAAAAGCCGGAAGACAGGCGGTTTTTTCGGACGCACACTGCGGATATGGCACGCTGCGCCCGGTGCGAGCCGCCAATTTTTTGCGGCACGGCATGTTACGCTGAATCCAAATAAAGTAAAGGAGTGATGTATATGAGGAAGACAAAACGGCTACTTGCATTGCTGCTGACGCTTGTGTTGGTGTCAGGGATGACGGTGCTGACGTATGCAGGACCCGTAGAGGATGCCGGGGCAATGGCGGCAGATGACATGACGCCGGAGCCGAACGGGGCAGAGGGCGCAGACCGTATTGCGCCCGCGAAGGTCTACGTTGGAGGCAGGCCCCAGCCGACCGACCGGACAACGGCTGCGGTGGTAAACGTGGCGTCCGGCGCGGCGGTGACGGCCTACCGGATCGTAGAGCCGACCTACGGGGTGAGCGGCTTTACCGGATACCAGGCAGTCAGCGGGACGGGTATCGTCAAAGCGACAGAGCCCACGTCCGACGAGGTTACCTCGATCGCTGCAAACCAGTGGCTTTTGAATACGCTGGAGAGCGAGCCGCTCTATCCGGACGGATGGGTGGACGCGGACGGCCTGACGACGTATACCGGCCAGCTCGGGGCAGGCTACTGGCTTGTTCTCGTGACGCCCTACGCGGGGGTGACGACGGAGATTTATAACCCGATGCTCATCGGCGTTTACTACAGCGCGGACGGCCCGGGCGGAAGCGTTGGATTAGTGACGGGCGGGGCGGTAAACGCCAATTCAAAGTGGAGCCTGAATTCCGAACCGGTATACGCAAAATCCGAGGAGCCCCGGATCGACAAGCGCATCACCGGTGAGAGCGGAAAATACTGGAGCGACGGGAACGAGAGCGGAAACGACGCGGCGGTCGGCGATACCGTTAGCTTTGCGATCGACACGCAGATTCCCGGCTACAGCAAGGCTTATCAGAATGTGAGGGTGGACGTGACAGACCGGATCGGCAAGGGCCTGACGCTGGCAAGTCCCGCCGCTATCACGGTAAAGGTCGGCGCGGTCAGCAGCCAGGCAATCGTGGTCACGGACGCAGCCTTTACTTACACGCAGGACTATGACGATAAGGGCTTTCAGATTTCCTTCTATTCGGATTTTGCGCTTGCGCACAGCGGAGAGAATGTCTATATCAGCTATGACGCGACCGTGAGCGGGGATGCGGGCTATAACTTTGACGCGAACACGAATACGGCGAAGCTGATCTACACGAACGACCCGCACGATATGTACCAAACGACGGAGGTGGAGGACACGACGTACACCTACACGTTCGGCATCGACGCAGACCTCTGCGGAAACAACCCGGCGTGGAATCAGGTGACGCGTGAGCTGATTAAAACGGGCGAGGGCGCTGCGGTGAGCGGTTCCGCGGTGACAGCCGCCGCCATCTCCGGCGCGTCGTTTTCACTGGTAGCGACCGGATCGGCGCTCGCTTATCCCGCGTCCTACGCGGCAATTTCCGATGCCGAAGGACGGCTGACCTTTACCGGGTTAGACGCCGGGGATTATCTTCTTCAGGAGACAGCCGCACCGGAGGGCTATTCGCTGAACGAGGCGGTCATTCCGGTGAGCATCTGGGCATCCTATAATGAGGACGGCACGTTAAGCAGCTATACGGTTTCGGTGGCCGGCGAGGCATACTCGACCTATTCGGCGGCGTATCGGATCAACGAGTGGACGAATCAGGCTGAGGTCGCGAGCGTCTCATCGTCGGCGATCACGTACGAGATTAAGAACACGAAGCTGAACGGCCTTCCTTCCACCGGCGGCATCGGCACAACGATCTTTACGATTGCGGGATGCGCGCTCATGGTACTGGCGGCGGGGCTGTTTTTTGCAAACCGTAAAAAATCTGAAAAATAAAGCGCGTACTTTTGCACAGAGGGACATATGAAAAGAAAGCTATGAAAAGGAAGCTATGGAATGTCCTCTTTGGCCTTCTGTTTCTGGCAGGCTTTGGAATTCTGGCCTACCCGACGATTTCCGACCGGTGGAACAGCTATCGGCAGTCGAAGCTGATCTCCGAGTACGAGACGCGGGTAGGCCAGATGCAGGAGGAGGATTTTGAGGAAGAATGGGAGGCGGCCAGAGCGTATAACGATACCTTTTCCGGAAACAGTATCACTGCAAATGTGTTTGGCGCGGGCGAGGAGGGGGATCTTGAGGATACGGCTTATTGGGACATACTCAACGTCGCCGGGGACGGCGTCATGGGGTATCTCACGATACCGGAAATCGACGTGAATCTGGCCGTTTACCACGGGACGTCGGAGGACGTTTTGCAGACGGGGGTCGGGCATATGAACGGCAGCAAGCTTCCGGTGGGAGGCGCGGGCAATCACAGCGTTCTGGCGGCTCACCGGGGACTGCCCAGCGCAAAGCTGTTTACGGATATCGACCGCTTAGAGCAGGGCGACCGGTTCTACCTGCATATTTTAAACGAGGATTTCGCCTATGAGGTAGACCGCATCCTGCCCATGATCGAAAAGGATGATTACGCCGCCCTGGAGGAGGCGGTGAAGATCGAGGAAGGGCAGGATCAGGTCACGCTCTTTACGTGTACGCCCTACGGCGTCAACAGCCATCGTCTGCTCGTGCGGGGCCATCGGGTTCCCTATGACGGGCAGGCAGAGCAGGAGCAGGCGGTGTCCGTGATGGAGGAGGTGCAGCATCACTACGCGGCGTATCTTCTGGCAGGCGTGGGCGCGACGGCGGCGGGCATCTTTGCCGTGCGCCGGAGAATGCGAAAAAGGAGGGGAGAGCGGTAAGCGGGTAACTTTTCACGCTCTAGGAACGCGCGCTGGCTGCGCGTCCCGTGAGAACATGATTCAGGAGTGAGGGGCGATTCTTGCGCAGCAAAACTCCAGATATCGCCCCGAATCGTTACTATGAGCGGCTCCCGGGGCGCGAATAGTAACGGAAAAAGCGGAGCTGTCGGCAAAATGACTTGTCACGGGGCAGGAAAACCTGTATAGTGTGTGTTAGAAAGAAACAGGAAGGCAGGTATATTTCATGATCAGACGTCCGCTGCCGATCGGGATTGAATTTTATAAGGAAATGATAGACAAGCGCTACTATTATGTGGATAAGACGCTGCTCATAAAGGAGCTTCTGGACAAAAGAGGAAAGGTGAATCTGTTTACCCGCCCGCGCCGCTTCGGGAAAACGCTGAACCTCCAGATGCTGTGCACGTTTTTTGAGCAGGAGATCGACCGGGACGGAGCGATTGTCGACAACAGCTGTTATTTTGCGGGCACAAAAATCGCGGAGGCGGGGGAGGCGTATACGGATCATATGGGCCGGTATCCGGTCATTTCGCTTACGCTCAAGTCGGCGAAGCAGCCGAATTTTGAGATGGCGTATTCCCGTCTGCGGGAGACGATTGCCAATGAATTTGACCGGCACGGTTATGTGCTGGGGGCAGACTGCATTTCCGAAGATGACAAAGAAACGTACAGGGCATTGATGGGACGCCGTGCAAAGCGGGACGATTATGCCACGGCGCTTGCATTCCTGTCCAAATGCCTGAAAAGCTATCACGGGAAAAACACGATTATCTTGATCGACGAGTACGACGTGCCGCTGGAAAATGCGTATTTCCGCGGTTTTTACGATGAGATGATCGATTTCATCCGCTCACTGTTCGAGTCCGTGTTAAAGACGAATACAAGTCTGGAATTTGCGGTCATCACGGGATGTCTGCGGATCAGCAGGGAGAGTATTTTCACGGGTCTGAACCATTTGCGGATTATATCGATTCTGGACGACAGCTACGCGGAATACTTTGGATTTACGCAGGCGGAAGTAAAAGCGATGCTGGATTACTACGGCATCGGCGAGCGGGAAGCGGAGGTGAAAAACTGGTACGACGGGTATCTCTTCGGGGATACCGAGGTGTACAACCCGTGGAGCCTCATCTATTATGTCTGGGATATCATAGAGCACAACACAGAGTTTCCGAAGCCGTACTGGTCGAATACGTCGTCGAACAGTATCGTGCGGGAGCTGATCGAGCGCGCGGACGACGCCGCAAAGACGGAGGTTGAAAATTTGATCGCGGGCGGCACAGTGGAAAAGCCGGTTCACGAGGAGGTCACCTACGGGGAGATTTACAAAAATCAGGATAATCTGTGGAACTTTTTATTTTTCACGGGCTATCTGAAGGCGGTGTCGCGGCGGTACGAGGGGGATACGATCTATCTGACGCTCGAGATTCCGAACGCCGAAATCCGCTATATTTACCGTAACACGATCCGCGAGTGGTTTGACGAGCAGAAAAAGGGTTATGACACGACGCCCTTTCTGGAGGGGATGCGCACCGGGAACTGTGAAAAAATCGAGAATTTTATCAACGGGCAGCTTCTGGGGAGCATCAGCTATTACG
>CAMTZV010000055.1 GCA_947086625.1 uncultured bacterium
GATGTTTGATAAAATAATTTTATATTTGCGGGACGAGCTGTGCATTGATTTTCCGTACATGGAGCGCGCGCTCTCGGCGCTCATCCCGGAGGGAAAGGAAAATGTGAGTGCATTTGCGACCGAGGGAATTCACCTGTATTTTCCGCCGGCACGCTATCTCGAACTATTTGAGGAGAACGAGCTGTTTTTGCGCAGGGCATACCTGCACACGGTGCTTCACTGCCTGTATGCGCATCTGTGGCTGCGTGGAGACCGGGAGGAGGGCCGGTTTGGCACGGCGTGTGATGTTGCGGTAGAATTTATTATAGATGGATTTAACAAACGGTCTACACACCGGTTACTGAGCTGGCTGCGCCAGCAATTCTATGAAAAAATGCGCCGGGAAAGGGCAATATCCGCGGCAGAAATCTACGAATTACTTCTGGAGGAGCCGCCGGAGTACGTCAAGCTTCTGGCTCAGGAATTCTATGTGGACGATCATGCGCTCTGGGGAGAAAAAAAGGGGCGTCAGCCGTCGTCAGGGGAGCAGGAGGAAGCGCAGAAAAGGTGGCAGAAGATCGCGCGGCAGATACGCTTTCAGAAGGAAAAGAGCGACGAGGCGCAGGAGCAGGCGGGCGCCGCGACACAGGAAAAAATTACTGCTGAAAAAAAGCGCCGCAGTTACGCTGATTTTTTGAAGAAATTTGCCGCTTTTCATGAACAGATGAGATGTGATTTAGACACATTTGATCTGAGCTATTATACCTACGGCCTGCGCGTCTACGGCAATCTGCCGCTTATCGAGCCTTTGGAGACGCGGGAGGAGCGGCGCATACAGGAATTTGTCATTGCAGTGGACACAAGCTATTCCACGAGCGGAGAGCTGGTGCACTCCTTTTTGCGGGAGACGCTTCATATTCTGTTGGAGGAGCACGCGTTTTTTACGACGGCAAAGGTGCATTTGATCCAGTGTGATGAACAGATTCGGGAGGATCTGGTAATTTCGGCCCGGGATCAGGCAGAAAGGCTTTTAGAGCACTTTGCAATCAGGGGCGGCGGAAGTACGGATTTTCGCCCGGTCTTTGCCTATGTGGAGGAGCTTCGGGCGAAGGGTGAGCTGAAGAATCTTGGGGGACTGCTTTATTTTACGGACGGGAACGGCACGTATCCACAGAAAAAGCCGGATTATCCATGCGCGTTTTTGTATATGGACGCGTATGACGAGGGGGCCGTTCCGGCCTGGGCGATCCGCCGCAGGCTTGATGAGCGGATGCTCTAAGGGTACAGACAGGAGGGAGCTACAGTGAATATTGCGCAGGCAAAGGAAGAGATCAGGCATACCGTGGAGGTATATTTAAAGAAGGATGCGGATGGCAGCTACCGGATTCCTCAGGTTCGGCAGCGTCCAATCCTGCTCATGGGGCCGCCGGGTATTGGAAAGACACAAATTATGGAGCAAATTGCCGCGGAATGCGGCGTCGGGCTGATTGTATATACAATTACACATCATACCAGGCAAAGTGCGGTGGGCCTTCCGATGATCGCGGAGGAATGCTTTGAGGGTGAACGCTACTCCGTTACAGAGTATACGATGAGCGAGATTATTGCGAGCATTTATCGAAGCATCCGGGACGAGGGAAAAAAGGAGGGAATTCTTTTTATTGACGAGATTAACTGCGTTTCGGAGACGCTGACGCCTGCGATGCTGCAGTTTTTGCAATGCAAGACCTTCGGCAATCGCGCCGTTCCGCCGGGCTGGGTGATTGTGACGGCGGGCAATCCGCCGGAGTACAATAAGTCCGTGCGGGACTTTGATATGGTGACATTAGACCGTGTCCGACTCATAGAGGTCGAAGCGGAGCTGGATGTATGGATGAAATATGCCGCTGAAAATCATATATACGGGGTAATTTTAAGCTATTTGCAGATTCGCCCGAAAAACTTTTACCGGGTAGAGGCGGACGTGGACGGGCTGCGCTTTGTCACGGCACGCGGATGGGAGGATTTGGGCGTGCTCATGCAGCTTTATGAGGAGTCCGGGATTTCCGTGACGGAGGAGGTAATCGGTGAATATGTGCGGCTGCCGGAGGTCGCAGAGGATTTTTTTGCGTATTATGAGCTGTACCGGAAATACAGGGACGACTACGGGATTCCCGAAATACTGCGCGGACAGGCGCCGCCTGCTGTCTATGAGCGCTTGCTGCATGCGGACTTTGACGAGCGGCTCTCCGTCGTAAATCTTTTGCTGGACGCATTAAAGGAGCCTTTAAAGAGCCTGTTTGCGGCGAAGCGCTTTACGGATACGCCGGAGAGTGAGGCCGTTGCGAAAAGCATGGCAAACGCCTTCGATTTTCTGGAGGATGCCTTTGGGGCGGACGGGTCGCAGGAGATGCTGCTGTTTGTAACCGGGCTTACGATGTGCAGGGAGGCCGCCGTGTTTCTGGCGATGAACCCGCAGCCAAAGTATCTGAAATATAATGAGGAGCTTTTGAGCGGCGGGCGCAGGCGCAGGCTGTTACAGGAATTACATCAGGATTAAACAGGGGAGGATATGGAGATGGATATAGGGATTATTTTCGGACAAATGCTGGTGCTTCTGGCGATGATGCTGATCGGTGCGTTTGTCTACAAAAAGAGCTGGATCGGGAAAGAGGGGGAGGGAAACATTTCAAAGCTTGTCGTGAATGTGCTCAACCCGTTTCTCGTCGTGAGCGGCGTGCTGGGGGATACGGATGCAATCAGCCGGGAAAAGATTGTCGGAAATCTGCAGCTTGTCATCCTTTATTATGTGATTGCGATCGTGTTCGGGCTGCTTTTAGCGTGGGCGCTGCATCCGCCGAAAAATCTGAGGGGCATTTATACGCTGATGGCGACATTCTCAAATCTTGGCTTTATGGGGATTCCGGTTGCAAGGAGTCTTTACGGCAGCGAGGGCGTTGTCTACGTGTCGTTTTATATTCTGATCTACAATGTGATCGTCTATACCTATGGCATGTCGCTGGCACGCCGGGCCGCGCGGGAGAAAAACGGTGCGGACGCAGCCGGGAAGGCGGATCTCGCCACATCGTTGAAGCGCATCATCAATCCGGGTGTTGTGGCTGCGCTGCTGGCGCTGGTCATTTTTGCGGCGGGGATAAAACTGCCCGATCCGGCCGTCACGCTCTGCAATTACATGGGTGACGCGACGATCCCGCTGTCAATGATGATGATCGGCGTCTCGATTGCAAAGGCCGATCTGCGCAGCTATGTGAAGGATGTGCGGATGTATCTGTTTATTTTGCTGCGGATGGTGGCGCTTCCGATCGCAGTGGCGCTTATCATGCGGGATCTCGGATTTGACGCAGTCGTGTTCGGCGTGTTTGTCATAGAGCTTGCAATGCCCATCGGCAGTATCATCGGCCTGTTTGCGAAGGAGTGCGGCGCGGACGACGCGTACTGCATGAAGGGCACGGTCTTAAGTACGCTGGCGTCGATTTTCACGATACCGATCGTGGGGCTGTTCCTCTGATCTGCATAACAGACTGACGCAAAAGAAGGAGAGACGAAATGAAATTTCATACGGAAAACGAGACAGACACTTTTGATTTTCATGAGGCGTACGTGGAGGAGCTTCGCTTCGGTCCGGGTGTGTTCTTTATGCTTTTGGATAACGTAAAGATCCTTGAGGCGAACAGCCGGAATCGGGATGTACGCACCATGCGCACGAACGGCCTGGAATTTCGCATCCGGGACGCGCAGGTTGGCGCAGTCATTGAGGAGGGCTATAAGGTTTACAACGCGGACGGCGCATTGCAGCGGGACATTCCCGACCGCACTGTGGAGCCGTCGGAATACAATGAGCTTTGCAGAATGCTTTGCGGCAGCTCGGTCTATGAATTAAGGCACGACGGGTCGGAGTATGTGCTTGCGCTTGACGGCGAGGAGCATGGCTATACCATTTTTGTGAAGGGAAGCGGGGACGACGAGGACTGGAACCGGTTCATGAACCTGGAAGAAATCTGAAACTGTTATTTCAGGAAGCAAACCAAAACGCAGGCGCTTTGTTCGTTTCCTGTAACAGTTTCAGATTACGATTTGCACCGCGAATATTTTTCCGGCGTTTGCAGATAATAGAAACACACAGAAGTAAATGGAGGAAAAATAAGCATGAAAGCAACAGGCATTGTTAGAAGAATAGATGATCTGGGGCGGGTGGTCGTGCCAAAGGAGATCCGGCGTACCTTACGGATCCGTGAGGGAGATCCGCTGGAGATCTTTACCGACCGCGAGGGCGAGATCATTTTGAAGAAATATTCGCCGATCGGCGAATTGAGTCAGTTTTCCAGCCAGTACGCCGAGGCGATGGCGCAGACGACCGGCCATCTGGTGTGCATTACCGACCGGGATCATGTCATCGCCGCCTCCGGCACCGGAAAAAAGGAGTTTGAGGGGAAGCCGATCAGCCGTGAGCTCGACGAGCTGATGGAGGAGCGGGGTACGCTGGTGGCGAGCAGGGACGAAAACAATTTTATCAAGATCACGCTGGATGACCGCGGAGAATACGTCACCCAGGCAATCAGTACGATTATCTGTGAGGGTGACGCGATCGGTGCGGTCATTCTCTATGACAAAAATGAGAAATACCGCATGGGTGAGACGGAAAATCAGCTCGTGCTCATCGCGGCCGGGTTTCTGGGGAAGCAGATGGAGCAGTAAGCGCAGGGTAGTCTCAGTAATCACGCCGTCGGCAGACAGGTATTCCTGATAAAAACACGCTTGCATTACAGGGAATTGCGCTGATGCGCAAGCAGGTCATTGATTCCCTACGGGAATAAATGACATATACTCGGATAAAAACGTAACGGTGCCAGATTCGAAAATACCTCATCAAGCACCGACGTTTTTATAACGGTTTTTAGTCAGGAACAGCCTGTCCACCGGCGGCTGGTTATTGGCTGGCTGGACAACAGGCGGCTTTTCATATCCGGATAACGGTTATAGGCAGATATATATTCTTATTACATATCTTAAATTTTCATAAAGATGCCTGTAGTTCTTTCATTTTCCATGAAAAATCAGTATAATAAATAACGGCTGTAGCCTATTTTAGAAGGAAGAAGGAATTGTTTTATGGAAAAGACGTATGCAGCGGATGAGAGACGCTATGAGCAGATGGCGTATCATCGCGTGGGAAAAAGCGGCCTGAAGTTTCCGGCTGTCTCGCTTGGCTTCTGGCACAACTTCGGCGTGCGGGACGATTATGACAACATGCGTGCCATGTGCCGCGCGGCGTTTGACTGCGGCATCACGCAGTTTGATCTCGCAAACAATTACGGGCCGGACAACGGCGCCGCCGAGACGAACCTCGGGCGGATCTTAAAGGAGGATTTCGCGCCGTACCGGGATGAGCTTGTCATCACGACAAAGGCGGGATATGGCATGTGGGAAGGCCCTTACGGTGATTGGGGCAGCAAAAAATATCTAGTGGCGAGCCTCGACCAGAGCTTAAAGCGGCTTGGCACAGACTATGTGGACATTTTTTATCATCACCGGATGGACCCCGAAACGCCGCTTGAGGAGACGATGGAGGCGCTGGCGCAGATCGTCCGCAGCGGAAAGGCGCTCTATGCGGGCATCTCCAACTATGACCGGGACTATACCGCAAAGGCCATTGAAATCATGCGGGAGCTTCACTGTCCGCTTATCGTAAACCAGCGGCGCTATTCGATTTTTGACCGGGGCATCGAGGAGGACGGCGTGAAGGCATATTGCAGGGAGGCGGGTATGGGTATCATTGCGTTCAGCCCGCTGGCGCAGGGGCTTCTCACCGACAAATATTTAAAGGGTATCCCAAAGGACAGCCGGATCGCGCGCGATTCGCGCTTTTTAAAGGAGAGCGCCCTCACCCCGGAGCGGCTGGCGCAGATACAGGCGCTGAATGAGATCGCGGCGCAGCGCGGACAAACGCTTGCGCAGATGGCGCTCGCGTGGGTGCTGAAGGACGACGAGGTGTGCTCTGTGCTCATCGGCGCGTCAAAGCCGGAGCAGATCGCGGAGAATGCGCGCATCGTGCAAAATACCGGATTTTCAAAAGAGGAACTGTGCAGGATCGATGAGATTACAAAATAATTATAAAATTAAATGATGATATAAAAATATTATGGCAAAAAACAAGAAAAAGAAAAATACAAAGCTGAAGGTGATTCTGGCCTCGCAGATCGTATTGCTCACACTGATTGTCGGGGTGCTGGCCTTCTATTTTCTCGGCGGCTACGGGAAAAAGGTGAAGGCGCTTCAGGAGGAGGCGGTCGCGCTCGTCAACGGCTCGACGGAGGAGACGTTTAAGGCGTCGCAGACGAGTGTGGTCTACGACGTGAACGGAAAAGAGCTGTCGGTTGTAAAGGGTGAAAAAGACAGCTATTATCTGACATATGATCAGATCCCGGAGGGTGTGAAAGCGGCAATTATCAGCATCGAGGACAAGAAGTTTTTCAGGCATCACGGCGTTGATCTCAAGGCGATCATGCGCGCGGCGGTGGCGATGGTGAAAAACCAGAAGATCACTCAGGGCGGCAGTACGATTACCCAGCAGCTTGCGCGCACCGTGTTCCTCTCGAACGAGCGGACGTGGGAGCGCAAGATCGAGGAGCTGTTCATCGCGGTAGGGCTGGAACGGCGCTACGAAAAAGAGCAGCTTCTGGAATTTTATCTGAACAACATTTATTTCGGAAACGGTTATTACGGTATCGAGGCCGCGTCGAGGGGATATTTCAGCTGCGGCGTGGATGAGCTCACGCTGGCCGACCAGGCGCTTTTGTGCGGCGTGCCCAACAACCCGACCGTGTACGATCCGGTGGAAAACCTGCAAAATGCCGTCTCCCGGCGGGATCGTATCTTAAAGCAGATGTACGACGACGGGAAGATCCGGCGGGAGACATACGAGGAGGAAACGGCGCGGGAAACCACGCTTAAGCGTCCGAAGCGGAAAAAACATGACTATGTGGAGACGTACACGTACTATTGCGCGACGCGTGCTCTTATGGAGCAGCAGGGCTTTGCGTTCCGCAGCGAATTTGCGGACGAGGCCGACCGCGAAGAGTATGAGCAAAGCTACGATGAAACGTACGCGGACTGTCAGAAATCGCTCTTTACCGGCGGATACCGGATCTACACGTCGATTGACCTGAAGGTGCAGAAAAAGCTGCAAAAAGCGATCGACGAGGGACTTGCGCAGTTTGACGACAAGACGGAGGACGGCATTTACAAATTGCAGTCATCCGGTGTGTGCATCGATAACGAGACAGGCCATGTGACCGCGATCGTCGGCGGAAGAGGACAGGATTTAAACGGCTACACGTTAAACCGCGCGTATCAGAGCTTCCGCCAGCCGGGCAGCTCGGTGAAGCCGATTCTTGTGTATACGCCCCAGCTCGAGCGGGGCTATACGCCGGATTCCATCGTAAAAGACGCGCCCTTTAAAGACGGACCGTCCAATTCCAACGGAAAGTATTCCGGCGAGATTACGCTGCGCTATGCGGTGGAACAGTCGAAAAACACGATTGCGTGGAAGCTTTTGGAGGAGCTGACCCCGAAGGCCGGACTGGACTATTTAAAAAAGATGGGCTTCGCGAGGCTCGATGCGCGGGACGAGGTTCCGGCCGTGGCGCTGGGCGGGTTTACGTACGGAATGTCGGCGGTGGAGATGGCGAGCGCGTATGCGGCGATCGAAAATGACGGTGCGTTCCGCACGCCGACATGTATCGAGCGCATTGAGGACGC
>CAMTZV010000056.1 GCA_947086625.1 uncultured bacterium
TTCATGTTTTTATCCTCCATAAATAAAAATACCGAAAATACCGCCGCATGAAAAAGGCTTCACACGGCGACGCTCTATCGGAAACAAACCTATTATAGCACAGGCGCATCAGGGATGCCAGTATAAAATCTTATCTCCTGCTCATTAACAGCGAAAACATCTTCTCCGACACCGGAACCGGCACCGACAGACGCTTCGCCTCGCGCAGCAGATAACCGCTGAACGTGTCGATCTCGCAGGGCCGCCCGGCATTTAAGTCGCGCTGGAGGGAGCTTGTCGCATCATAGCGGTAGTCCTCGTAAAAGCGGCGCACGAACTCCCTCTTATGCTCCGGCAGCACCGGGACGCCCTTTGCGCGGGCAACCTCGTATGCCTCCGCGATGAGCGCCTCGTACTCCTTCGCCTTTTCGGGGTCGTCCCGAAGCTGCCCCATCGAATTGTCGTATGCGGCGCTCGCCACGTTGTAGGCACAGTTCAAAATATATTTCAGCCATACCTCAAGCTCGATGTCGTCCGTCACGAGATGATCGACGCCCGCCTTTGTCAGAATCTCCGATGCTCCGGCGAGCGCCGCGCGCTGCCGTTCGTCCGCATCTTTGATCCCGAGGCGCATCCACGTAAAATCGCCCTGCTGCTCGATGGAGGCGTCCTCGTTCGCAAACGCCACGATATAGATGACCGCATCCGCCACGATGCCGCGCCCCAACGCCGCACGCACCCGCTGCGCCGGGTCCACGCCGTTCATGACCGGGATGATGAGCGTGTGCGCGCCCACCGCGCCCGCCATCTGCGCGCACACCTCCTCAAGCGAGTAATTTTTCACGCACAAAAATATGTAGTCCTGTTCCTTAAGCTCCCGCGTCTCCACGACCGCCCGGGGCGTCGCCCGAACCTCCCCGTGAAGCTCGCTGTGCAGCACGAGGCCGTTTTTTCGAAGCACGTCCGCACGCGCACCCCGCGCCGCAAATGTCACCTGTCCCGGATACGCCGCCCCGATCATGCCCGCCAGATACCCGCCGACGCCGCCGACGCCGACAACCGCTATTTTTTTGTTTTCCATGTTTAACTTCCCCCTTTATTAAAATCCACGCCCCGCGTAATCCTCTCAGCCGTAAATATCACAGATTCCTTTCGGTATCTCTTCCTCCATACATCAATCGCCGCACCTCCATAACATCGTCAATCACCACATAATAGACAACATAATTCCCTACATAAATCCGATAATAGGGATGGTCACGCTTTTTTGCGGAACGATATGGTTCAAAAGCGGCCGGATGATCCAGTCGTTTCAAAATTGCAGCTTCCACATCATCGAGCAGCTTGCGCGCCGCGTCCTCATTTTTCAAAACACTGGCAATATAATTTATGGCATTGATTAAGTCCTCTTCAAAAGCCGGCAGATAGCGAAGCCGATAGGATTTATGCTTCATGTATTGCTCTCCTTGCATGACTGAATACTGTATCGTGCGAAAGCCGTTCTTCATAAGCTGCAGCCTGCCGATCAGCTTCATCAAGCTTCTTTTCTATGCTGTCCGTCAGGCTTGCGTATTCCTCCAGGCTCAGAACTACCATAGCGCCATATCCATTTTTTGTGAGATAAACAGGTTTTCCGCTGTTTACAATTGCTTCAATCTCCGGAAACTTATTCCTGAGGTCAGAAACGGGCCGAATTTGTATCATACTGCCGCACTCCTTCCATATCACTGATTCTATCCTAATGTTATCCTTATTTTATCAAATGAATTTCTCAAAGGCAATACCTGTTCACACCGTCAATATTTGATTTTGCCCTCCCGCGCGATCTCCTCCACAATATCCCGGATCTGCTTTCTCCGGCAGTCGATCGTCACGTCCGCGTACGTCTCATAAAGCGGCGCGCGCTCCGCGAAAAGCTCCGGGAGCGTCTGCCCCGGGCGGATCGCCACACCCCGCTCGTTTAGATCCCCGAGCCGATCGGCCAGCGCCTCGCACGGCAGATACAGATAGACGACCGTGCCGATCGCACGCAGATGCGCCATCGCCTGTGCCCCGTAGACGGCGCTCCCTCCGGTCGCGATCACCGCGCGCTCCGCATCGATCGACGCGTTGACCTCGTTTTCGATCCGCGCAAAGCCGTCAATTCCATGCGCCTCGATCAGCTCGTGTAAAAGTCTGCCCTCGCGCGCCTGAATGAGCAAATCCGAATCCACAAACGCATAGCCCATTCGCTTTGCGAGCACTACGCCTACGGTGCTCTTTCCGACGCCCGGCATTCCGATCAAAACGATATTCGCGCCAAATGCCGCGCGCCCTTCGGCCTGCGGCCGCCCTTCTCTAGTCGTATTCATGCTCGATCCGCTCCTCCACCTGTCGTTGCTTCTCCTTTATCGCTTCCCCGTGCCCGCTTAACGCCGCAAACGGCGCGAACTGTGCCGCCCGGTCGTAAATCGGCATCTGCGGGTGCGTCGGCGAGACGTGCCGCGGCAGCCCGATCATGTCGTCGTAGCGGTGCATATCCCCCTCCGCGTCCCGGAATGCCGCCGTCACGGCGCCTTCCCTGCCCTCGTTTGCCGCGCCCTCCTCCATCCAGAAGCTTTCGCTCTCCCAAGTGTCCTGAAACCTCATGCTTTATGCCCTCCGATCTGTTACTATTCACGGCTCGGAAGCCGCTCATAGTAACGATTCGGGGCGATATTGTGAATTTTGCTACGCAAAAATCGCCCCTCATTCCTGAATCATGTTCTCACGGAACGCGCAGCCAGTGCGCGTTCCTGAGTCGTGAAAAGTAACCCCTATCTGTTCGTTCCGGAAGCTGCTTCACGCCTTATGCCCCCCGATCTGTTCATTCCGCTCTACAGCCGTCGCGCCGTCGAGCAGGCTCATGCCCTTTAGCATCGCGTTTTTTCCGTAGCGCTTCTTGACGCTCAACATCGCCTCCTGCAGCCTGCGCTCCCGCGCGAGAAATTCCTCCCGCGTCTCCTTCGCGTCACGATCAGGTGCTCCCGCCCGCGCCTTCCCGTCCGCTTTGTGCGGGGCTTCCTCCCGGCCGTCCCCCGGCACAAAGCCGTCCATCGAAAAGAGCGAGAGCTGCTCGCAGCACTCCTGCTTCGCCTGCGTCTCGTCGATCAGATGATTCGCGCAAATGCTCACGCGGCGCACGAACAGACTCTTATTGACAATGCGCGCAAAGAGCGCGAGCGCCGCGTCGGTGATCAGCATGGATGAGGCGGTTTTGCACTCCAGATTCGCCGTCCCGTGCGCGTGCTTTGGCACCCGCCGCCCGTAGCGGTCCGTCGTCACCTCGCCCTGATATGCCGCCGCCCGCTTCGGGTCGGTGAGATTGTCCCTGTCATAGCCGACCGTCAGAATAATCTGATCAGTCACAAGCCGCTTTTCCACCAGCTCGAGCGAGAGCATATCAGCCATCTCCTGCACGATGAGCCGCGCCTTCTCATACTCATATGGGCAGCGCAGCACCTGCCCGGAGACGATGCTGTTATTTTCCGGCTTATACGCCTTCACGTCCGCGATCGTGCAAGGCTCATAGCCCCAGGCGTGGTCGATGAGCAGCTCGGCATTGACGCCAAACAGCTTATAGAGCAGCTCCTCGTTATAAAAATCATCCGGCGCCCCAATCGAGCAGCGCGCCACGTCGCCCATCGTGTAAAGCCCGCACTCCGCCAGCCTTTTCGCGTAGCCCTTTCCCACGCGCCAGAAATCCGTGATCGGCTCGTGTGTCCAGAGCTGCCTGCGATAGCCTGTCTCGTCCAGCTCGGCGATGCGCACGCCGTTTTCGTCCGGCTCCACATGCTTTGCCATAATGTCCATCGCGACCTTGCACAGATAGAGGTTCGTCCCGATGCCGGCCGCGGCGGTGATGCCGACCGTCTCATACACGTCCGCGATCATCTTCGCCGCAAGCTCGCGCGGCGTCATGCCGTACGTGTTCAGATAGTGCGTCGCGTCGATCATAACCTCGTCGATCGAGTAGACGTGGATATCCTCGGGCGCGATATATTTCAGATAGACCTCGTAAATCCTCGTGCTGTACGAGAGGTAAAGCGCCATGCGCGGCGGCGCGGTGATGTAGGTGATCTGCTCCGCCTCACCGCGCTCCGCGTTCAATGCGCGCACCCGCTCCACAACCTCAAAAAGCCGCGCCCTCCCCGGAATGCCAAAGGCTTTCAGGGAAGGGGACACGGCCAGACAGATCGTCTTATTCGTGCGGCTTTCGTCCGCGACGACCAGATGCGTCGTCAGCGGGTCAAGCCCGCGCTCTATGCACTCCACCGAGGCATAGAACGACTTTAAATCAATCGCAATATACGCATGATTTGTCACTGTTTTACCAGAGTAAAGTAATCGTCTAATTCGTCGGTCTCGCACTCGCCTTTACTCATCCAGAAGGACGCCATCTCCTTGCACAGATCGAAAATGTTGCCGTCTGCGCCTTCCTTCAGCATCGCTTCATTTTCTTCCTTTCCCAAAAAGTGCAAGCCCTCCGCATCGCCCGCGATGTCCTCGGCGCTGACCTCCTCAAAGCCGCTCGCCATGTTTTTGTACGCCTCCTCGGGGTTTGCGTTGTAAAAATCAACCGCCTTGTACCAGCACTCCTCGACCGCCGTCACGATATCCGGGTTCTTTGCCGCAAAATCCGCGTTCACGACAAGGCTGTCGGAGATCGTGTCGGGATAATCCGCGCTCGTCACGAGCGCATGCGCGCCGTCCACCTCGTCCAGCGCGTTGGAAAGCTCCGGCTCCCACATGATCGCCGCGTCCACCTGTCCGCCGATAAACGCCACGCCCGCCTCGGTCGTATCGTTCATATCCTTCACGTCGATGTCGTCCTCGCTCAGAGAGGAGCTTCCCTCGAGCGCTTTCAGGAAGAAATAGTAGGACGATGCCGACTTGTCCAGCGCCACGGACCTTCCCGCCAGATCGTCGAGCGACTGAATGTCAGAGACCGCCACGAGCGCATCCGCGCCGAACGACTGATCCATCGTCAGCACATATTTGCTCTTTGCGCCGTTCGCGAACATCTTGATGTTCGGATCCTGCGCAGTCGCGAGAAACTGCACGTCGCCCTTTGTAATCAGGCTGGCGTAGGTGGACTCGTCCTCGATGACCTGAATGTTCATCTTGATGCCCGCCTCCTCAAAATAGCCCTGCTCCTGTGCAATAAACATCGGCGCATAGCCCGTGAACGTACAGAACGCCATCGTAACCTCTGTCAGGCCGTCCGCGCCGGAATCCTTTTTGTCCCCGCAGCCGACCGTCAGGGCGCTCACCGCGAGAAGCGCCGCCAGTACCACACTTAGTTTTCTCTTCATAAGTTTTCCCTCTTTTCCTATTATATATGTATGTTATACTCACTGCCGAAAAAATCGGAAGTGAGTATCGCGCCAGCCGCAGCCGTGAAGCGGCATATTTCCCTATGCGGCTGTGCGCATCAATTTATACTGAGCGACAAATTTATTTGGCGCTCATATCAACCCGGCGCTCATCGCACCGGATGACAGCCTCCTGAAAAACTCGGGCGCTCTGCCGGAAAACCCGCGGCCGCACCGCTTTCCGGCACATCCGCCTAGCGATCCATCGCCGCGTCCTGGCTCTCCTGCCAGAGCATGTCCATGATCCGCTTTTTCGTCTCGAGAAATTCCGGCAAAACAAGGCTCTCGTGGCTGCGCTCGCCGGGAATGTGCACCGTTAGCACCTCCCGGATCGTGCCGGGCCTTCGGCTCATGACATAGATCCGGTCTCCGAGCAGCACCGCCTCGTCGATATCGTGCGTGATAAAGAGGATCGTCGTCCGCGTCTTTTTGCTGATATCCGCGAGAAGCTCCTGCATAACGACGCGTGTCTGCGCGTCCAGCGCGCCGAACGGCTCGTCCATCAGCAGGATTTCCGGCTCGTTCGCGAGCGTGCGCGCGATCGCCACGCGCTGCTTCATGCCGCCGGAGAGCTGCTTTGGCAGCGCATCCTCAAACCCGCTCAGCCCCACAAGGTCGATAAATTTTTTCGCCTGCGCCGCGCGCTCCTCCTTCGGCGCTTTTTTCATTTTCAGGCCGAACTCCACGTTCTTTTGCACGGAAAGCCACGGAAACAGGCTGTAGCCCTGAAATACCATGCCCCGGTCCGCGCCCGGCCCCGCCACGGGCTTTCCGTCGAGCAGCACCGTCCCGTCCGTCGCCGTATCCAGCCCGCCCAGAATGTTGATCAGCGTCGTCTTTCCGCAGCCGGAGGGCCCCACGATCATGACAAACTCGCCGTCCTTTACCTCAAGATCCACATGGTCGATCGCCGTCACGTCCCCCTTGCTGCCGCCGTCGTATATTTTTGTCAGGCCGACCGCCTGAAGCTTGCACTCTTCCATTTCGTCTCCCTCCGCCTATCTGTCCGCCAGCCGCTCATGCCACGGTGCGACAATACGCGTTAAGATGCGGAACAGAAAATCCGTGACAAGCCCGATTAACCCGATTAAAATCAGTCCCGCAAAGATCGTGTCCGTCGCAAGGTAGCGCTGTGAGCGCAGGATCATGTAGCCGAGCCCGTTCTGCGCCGCGACCATCTCCGCGACGACGAGGTAGGTCCACGCCCAGCCAATCGTCAGGCGGAAATCGTCCATCAGCCCCGGCAGCGCCGCCGGAAAGATCACTTCCTTATAGACCTGCATTTTGCTTGCGCCAAGCGTTTTGGCCGCGTTGATAAGGTTTGCGTCCACGCCGGAGACGGTGTCGCACACCATGAGCACGAGCTGGAAAAACGTGCCGAGAAAAATGATCGTATATTTCTGCGTCTCGTCGATGCCAAGGTACAAAAGCGTCAGCGGCACGAGCGCCACGACCGGAAGATACCTCGCAAACTCGATGATCGGCTGCACAAACGCGCTGAATTTACGCGAATTTGCCATGAGCATCCCGCAGGGCAGCGCCACGACGACCGACCAGAACCAGCCGACGACGACGCGTGCCGTCGATTCAAAGCAGTTCGCCCAGAGCGAGCCGTCCGCATACAGCTCTCCGATGCGCCGGAGCACAGCAAACGGCGAGGGCAGAAACAGCTCCGAGACAAAGCCGCCGAAGGTGAGCACGCACCAAAGCCCGATAATCAGCGCGAAGCAGATGAAGCTGAGCATATGCTCCATGTTCACCCCGCGCCGTTTGTTCTTCTTTTCCATACTTTCACAGTTTACTCCTTTAGTAAAATAAAGTCCTCTGCAATTGTATCCTATTTTTCCCGCGGTTGCAAGCAAAAAAAGAAAGCCCTGCGAAAAGTTACGCAAGGCTTCCCGTTTTTCCACCTGAACTCACGCTTTTATCTTGTCCAGCTCTGTGAGATTCACGCCCAGACTTGATAAAATTGTCTTCAACTCGACATATCTGTCGTACATCGATCGATAGGTTTCCGGATCCTTTTCCTTCACCGACAGCATCCAGTTTTGCAATCTTGAAAATTCGGTAACGGAATCCTTGATAATATCCGCTGCACTCGGCATACGACCACCGCCTTTCTCCGTCTCAGACACCTTGTAGCTATCTCCTATTGTACCGGAAAACGCACGGGATGTAAAGCATAAGGAAACCATTCGCGTTTTCTAGCCTTCCTCCGCCTGCTGCCGGATCGTTTTGCGCAGATCTCTGACCGGCTTCACCATGCAGCAGACCAGCGTGACCATTGC
>CAMTZV010000057.1 GCA_947086625.1 uncultured bacterium
CGATAACCGGACGAAGTGCCCTTATATCCAACACCCATGTGATTAAAATCATCTGTCAAAATATTTGCCTTATGGCCCGGACTGTTCCACCAGGAATCCATAACGATTGTAGCCGTAGTCTGTCCCGCCGCAATATTTTCCCCACATGAGAATTTCTGTATATCCTTAATTACCGAAAAGCAATCCTTTCCGTTCGGCCGGTCATGAGAAAACAGTGTGACAAGCTCCTTTGCGCGTGTATCACACGCACTCTGAAGCTGCTTAAATGTTGTCACCGCATCCAGACCCTTTGCCATACGTTTTTCATTTGTCTGCCGCAATACTTCCCACTCTTTTGCATTACAGCAGGAAGGCTTTGTCGCAGCCTCCGCAGTCTGTACCGGAAGAACAGCCATCGAGACAGCCAGAAATACGGCAGCAAGCTTTGTAAACAGTGATCCTTTCATTCTAAAGTACCTCCTTTTAAGATAATGGATTTTTTGAAGGCGTTCCCGCTTTTCTCGGATAAGCCTTTGGCGTCTTTTTTTCCTTCGAGATAACTACAAAGCTCCGCCCAATCTGCGTGTCCGCCAGTTGAAACGGAATGACCTGCTCCAGTCTTCCACCGAGCACATCGATTGCTTTTTTTGCAGCAAAAAGCTCCTCCTCGATCTCATTTGATTTGTAAGAGACAAAACGTCCGCCCTGTTTTACAAACGGAAGACAGTATTCGGAAAGGCTCGAAAGATTTGCGACAGCGCGCGAAACACACAAATCATAACGCTCCCGGTAAGACATCTGTCTCGCCAGATCCTCTGCTCTCCCGTGAACGGTACTGATTCCGTCAAGCCGGAGCGTCCCGATCACCTCATTCAAAAATAAAATGCGTTTCTTCAGAGAATCGGCAAGCGTAACATTCAAATTCGGGAACATGATTTTCAGCGGCAGTCCCGGAAAGCCTGCGCCGGTTCCAACATCGATCAGCGTGAGCGCGCCGGATAAATCTATAAACTGTGCAACCGAGATACTGTCCAGAAAATGCTTTTCCAAAACATCCTCAAATTCTGTGATCGCAGTCAGATTCATCACCTTATTTTTTTCTGCGAGCATCTCATAATAAACGGTCAGCTGTTCCCGCTGCACATCCGAAAGATCAATCCTCCAATCGAAAAGTATGCTTTGAAAACGTGTAAAATCATAAACCATACATTCACCTATTTCATTTCCAGATATATCAAAAGCACCGAGATGTCTGCCGGAGAAACACCCTGGATTCTCGACGCCTGTCCAATTGATAAGGGCTTTAATTGATTCAGCTTCTGTCTCGCCTCAATCCGAAGTCCCGAAATCTTTTCGTAATCGATATCGGAAGAAAGCTTTTTCTTTTCCAGATGCTTAAAGCTCTCTACCTGCTTCATCTGCCTTGTGATATAACCTTCATATTTGATATTGATATTGACCTGCTCACGGATCTGAAAATGAAGCTTTGGCCGCTCCGGGTCAAGCGGAGCAACCAAATCATAGGTAAGCTCCGGTCTTCGGATCAGCTCTGTCAAAGTGATTCCCTTATTCAGAGCAACACTCCCGTGTGATTCTAAAAATTCCTGTGTCCGTCTGTTTGCTCCCACTACAACCTTTGACACACGGGCAATCTCCTCTTCAATCAGAACCTTCTTCTTCATAACCCAATCGTATCGCTCCTTTGAGATCAGGCCAATCTCATATCCTCTGGGCGTCAGACGAAGATCCGCGTTATCCTGTCGAAGCAGGAGACGATACTCCGCACGTGAAGTCATCATACGGTAAGGCTCGACATTTTCCTTTGTCACCAGATCGTCAATCAAAACTCCGATATAGGATTCGCTGCGATCCAGGATGAAAGGTTCTCTTCCAAAAATTTTCATCGCCGCATTGATACCCGCAACGATTCCCTGCGCCGCCGCCTCCTCATAACCAGAACTTCCGTTCGATTGCCCAGCGCTAAACAAGCCCCGAATCTTTTTAAATTCCAGTGTCGGATAAAGCTGATTCGGATCAAAGCAGTCATACTCGATAGCATAGGCATTTCGAACGATCCTACAGTTTTCCAGACCCGGCACCGTGCGGTACATCGCATACTGCACATCCTCGGGAAGCGATGAAGACATACCGGAAATATACATTTCGTTTGTGTAAATTCCCTCCGGCTCCACAAAAAGCTGGTGCCGGTTCTTGTCGGCAAAGCGGACAACCTTATCCTCGATCGACGGACAATACCGCGGACCGACACCGTCGATCACCCCTGCGTAAAGCGGAGAGCGATCAAGATTTGCACGAATAATCTCGTGTGTCTCCTCATTCGTATACGTCAGCCAGCAGGATACCTGCTCTTTCTGAATGGAATCCGGGTCTGTCGTAAAGGAAAACGGAATAATCTGCTCGTCCCCAAGCTGCTCCGTCATTTTTGAAAAATCAATCGAGTTTTTATCGATGCGGGCAGGCGTTCCCGTCTTAAACCTCCGCACCTCAATTCCGTTTTTTATCAGCGATTCGGTCAGATGGTTTGCAGCCTGCAAACCGTTCGGGCCGGTGTACGTGATCACATCTCCGTAGAGACAGCGCGCCTTCAGATAGACGCCGGTACAAAGAACCGCCGCCCTGCAGTGATACGTCGCGCCGGAAACCGTCTTTACCCCGGTGAGCGTCCCTTCCTCCACAATGATCTCCGATACCTCCGCCTGACGAATCGTTACATGCTTCTGATCTTCCAAAGTCCGACGCATCTCTCTGGAATAATCGGATTTATCCGCCTGCGCGCGAAGTGAATGCACCGCAGGCCCCTTTGAACGGTTCAGCATTTTTGACTGGATAAATGTTTTATCAATATTGACGCCCATCTCTCCGCCAAGCGCATCGATTTCCCGCACAAGATGGCCCTTTGAGCTTCCTCCGATATTCGGATTACAGGGCATCAGAGCAATGCTGTCCACACTGACCGTAAAAATAATTGTCTCGAGCCCAAGCCTTGCACATGCAAGCGCTGCCTCACATCCGGCATGGCCCGCACCAACAATACATACGTCGTAGCTTTCTTCCACAAAAGGCATAATACTTCCCCTTATTCTCTATTTTCCCATACAAAATTCCCGAAAGATCTGATCGACGAGATCGTCGGAAACAGATGCGCCGATGATCTGGCCGAGCTTCTCATAGGCGTCCAGCAAATCGATCGTATAAAAATCCTCCGGCATCTGCCGTTCGATACTCTCCCGCACAAGCATAAGACTTTTCAGAGCACGCTCGATGCAATCCTTCTGTCTCACGTTTGTGATAAATACCTCGTCATTGTAAGAAATCTCGCCCTGCAAAAAGAATGCTTTAATCTGATCCGTCAGCTCCCGCAGGCCGTCCCCGAATTTTGCAGAACAGAGGATGACCGGAACGCCGAGCCGTTCCCGAAGCGCTCCCGCATCCGCCTCCGGGGAGAGATCGCACTTGTTAAAAAGAACAATCACCTTTTTTTCACGCACAAGCGATAAAATTTCCTCGTCAACCGCATCCTCCTCCGCCGATGAATCAACGACATAGAACACGAGATCCGATTGTTCGATCGCTTTTTTCGCGCGCTCCACACCGATTTTTTCAACGGCATCCTCCGTCATGCGGATGCCCGCGGTATCCGTGATGTGGAGCGTGATCCCGTCAAGGTTGAAGCTCGTCTCGAGCAAATCCCGCGTCGTTCCCGCAACGTCCGTGACGATCGCATAGTCCGTCCCGAGCAACAGGTTCATCAGAGACGACTTTCCCGCATTTGGCTTTCCGACGATGACCGTCTTTAAACCTTCCGAGAGCACTCTCCCGTTTTCCGAGTTTTTCAAAAGCTCCTCCAGCTCTAAGATCAGCTGCTCCACAACGGAACGAAAATCTGAAGCATGGCTGTCCAGATCATAATGCTCCGGATCGTCAAGCGCCGACTCAATAAATGCCGATTCATGTAAAATACGCTCTCTAAGATCAACGACCTTCTTTTTGACTTCCCCGTGAAGCTGACGCACAGAGCTTTGCAGCGCAAAATGATTTTTCGCGTGGATGACGTCCATGACCGACTCCGCCTGCGAAAGATCGAGCCTTCCGTTTAAAAATGCCCGCTTCGTAAACTCTCCCGGCTGTGCAGGACGTGCCCCCGCCTTTCGAAGCAAATTCATAATCGATACGATCACGAGCTGCCCGCCATGACACTGGATCTCAACAACATCCTCCGCCGTGTAGCTGTGCGGCGCGCGCATCAGAAGCACTAGCGCTTCGTCCACAACATGAGATCCCCCGTCCGTCTTCTCCCCTGATGAGGTCAGATGCCGGTCAATGATCGAACCGTAATGAACCGTATACGTTTTCTGGTCAGCGAGCTTTTTCTTCTCATTCACAGACAAAAAGATCTGATCCACAATCTCGACCGCACGCGGACCGCTCACCCGGATAATCCCGATCGCGCCCCCCATCCCTGATGCATTTGCGAAAATTGTATCGGATACTAACCCATTCGTAATTAAATCCATTAAAACACTTCCTTATAAAAAATAAGATAGATGAAACCCTCACCTATCTTACAATCATAACACATTTATTTTTCGTAAACAATAACCAGCCGCCAGATGACGGGCTGTTTCCAAACAAAAACCGTAATAAAAACGTCGGTGCTTGGCGAGGTATTTTCGAGCCTAGCATCCGTTACGTTTTTATCCGAATGAAAATGTGTTTTTGTTGGAAACAGCCGTTCAACTGGCGGCGTGGCAAATGAGTCATAAATTATCTCTTCAAAGTTACGACTACATGGCGGTACGGCTCCTCCCCTTCACTGTGCGTCGATACAAAGCGATCATTCTGCAATG
This sequence comes from uncultured bacterium, assembly GCA_947086625.1. Classification (GTDB taxonomy): domain Bacteria; phylum Bacillota; class Clostridia; order Lachnospirales; family Lachnospiraceae; genus W0P33-017. Next base: position 4,848 of record CAMTZV010000057.1, read on the forward strand.
CGGAGTGAATCACCCTGCGCTCAAACGGATTCATCGGCTCTAAGGAAACCGGGCGCTTTGTGCGTTTCACCTTATAGGCGATATTTCTTGCAAGATTTTCAAGTGTCTCCTTTCTGCGCTTGCGGTAATCCTCTGTGTCAAGCTTTACCTTCACATAGCTGTCGGACTTTTTATTGACTGCAAGATTTGTCAGATACTGAAGAGAATCTAACGTCTGTCCGCGCTTTCCGATGAGCATACCCATCTCGGGCCCCTTGAATTCAACATCGATCATCCTGCTGTCCGCATCCGAGCTTGTGATAATCTCAACCTCAAGCTCCATCGCCGCAAACACCTGCGTGAGGAAATTTTTAACCTCCTGCTCCAAAACCGAAAAGTCAATCGAAGTCTCCGGCTTTGAAAAAGCCTTCCTTTCAACGGAGGAAGCAGGCTGCTCCTTCTCCTTCCTTGGTGCCGGAACCTTATCACGCTTCAGAGGTTTTTCTTTTTCGATCACCGGCTCTTTTTTTGGTTCCTCTTTGACGGTCTCAAGAGGCTTTTCCGGAGCGACAATCTTTTTTCTCGCACGGATCACGGCATCCCTGCGATTGATACCGAGAAAACCGGCGCTTCCCTTGTCGATCACCTCATAGTCCAGATGATCGCTCGTCACACCGAGCTGTACAAGCGCATCCGTGATCGCATCGTCAACTGTCTTTGCTTTTACCTCAATATAATCCATGCTGCCTTCCTCCTATTCTAAAGTATCGCCCGTTCGCTCCCGCTCTCGGGCATGTCGTCGGAAGGCATTTTATAAAAATGCTTCGCATTTTGCCTTCCTCCTATTTGTTGTTTCGCTCATTAAACTCTTTGACAAGATTCGCCTTTGCGGTTAAGCTGTTCGGATTCACATTTTTCGCAATCTGGGCAGTTTCATAAGCCTTCTGAACCTTTGCGCTCTTCTCACTGGACGAAATAGAATTGTTCAGATTCGTCTCGCGCTTTGTGCTCATGCTCGCCGCGTTATAGATCTGATTCTGATAAACGCCCATTTTCTCCCGACGCTTCTCCGCCTTTTTCTCTGCCTTCTCTTTATTTTTCTCAATCAGCTCATCCAGGTCGATCTTTTCCAGCTGCTTATTGATCACAAACTGCTGAACACCTCTGACAAGCGCACTCGCGATCCAGTAGATACCAAGTCCGACCGGAACGGTAAAACAGAACACAAGCGAAAAGAGCGGCATCGTCCGGTTCATCGTCTTCATCTGCTGTGCCATCTGATCGTTTGTCCCCGCATCAGACTGCGGCATAAGCTTAATATTCAACACCTGCGTCAGATACGAGAAAAGAGGAATCAAAAGCGCTCCAAACATCATCAGATATGCGCCGTTCTTAAACGAGGTCGTAATAATGTTGAGCGGAGAGTTTGAAATATTCAGTCCAAGGAAATAATTCAAATGGTTGACCTGAGCCTGAACGTTTCCGATTGTATCGGTCAGCGCCGGAAAGCTCTCCCGAAGCGTATCCCATCCCGCAACATTCATGCTGTAGAGCGCGTCGATGATAAAATTTGCCGCATTGCTTCCGGCAAAATCCACGTCCTTGATTGTGATCTTGAGCGTCTCAATCAGAGAATCCATCGTAGCGGCAAAACCGGACGTCCCCATGATCCCGTCCACAAGCGGCTGGAATACCTGCCTCACGCTCTGCACATATGCAGGCACGTTATAGATCACGCGGTAGAGCGCCATCAGGATCGGAAACTGGATCAAAAGCTGCACGCAGCTTCCGGTCATGGATACGCCGTATTTATCGTAGAGCGCCTGTGTCTCCTCCGACATTTTTAACTGCGTCTCCTGATCCTTTTTCCCCTGATATTTTTTCTGGATTGCCTGAAGCTCCGGCTGCATTTTCCGCTGCATAATAGAAAATTTCTGCTGCTTAATCGTCAGCGGGATCATGCACGTATAGATAACGATCGTCAGAACAATGATCGAAAGACCGATGTTCTCAATGCCGACCTTTGAGAGCAGCACATAAATCCCATTCATGACAATTCCCAGAAGCTTTGCAATCGGACCAAGAATTGCACCCGAATACTGGGTTAATACAATTTCCGTCAATGATTTTTCCTCCTAAATTTACACGAAAGGTTCCTTATATTTATTGTTTCAGGAACCGGGTCATACCCTCCCCTTGAAAACGGATTGCAGCGCAAAATCCTCCAAAACGCCAGGACGCTTCCCAGGATGGCGCCATGCTTTTCGATGGCTTCCAGTCCGTAGGCTGAGCAGGTTGGAATATACGGGCACCTTGTCCACTTATAGGGAGAGATATTTTTCTGATAAAACTTAATCAGATATATAAGTATTTTTTTCATTTACATCATCCAATCTCATGATGCTGTGAAGATTTGCAAGATGAAGCAGCGAACTCTCCACCTGATGAAAGGAAATATCCTTTGCGGATACTCTTGCAATGACTACCACATCTAAACCACTATTAAATGTGTCTTCCTGTAGCCGATACACCTCACGGATCAGTCTGGTAATGCGGTGTCTTACTACGCTGTTTCCAACTTTTTTGCTGACAGAGATACCCAGACGATTACGCTCTGTCCCATTTTTTCGCACGTACATGACCAGATATCGGTTTGCAAACGATCTTCCGTTTCGATACACATTCTGGAAATCCCTGTTTTTTTTCAACGACTCCGAAAATTTCATGCATGCACCCTCTTAAACAATCATCGCGACAATAAAAGTAATCAGAAAAAAGCAGCTAAGAA
>CAMTZV010000058.1 GCA_947086625.1 uncultured bacterium
CCCGCGTAAAGACCTCTTCAAACTTTTGTGGATCTATGGGCTTTAACAGATAATCCACTGCGCCCAGCTTCATCGTCTGGCGCACAAGCGTAAAATCGTCGTAGCCGCTTAAAACGATTGAGCGGATGCCAGGGTGCTTTTCCCGCAGCTCCTTTAGCAGCGAAACGCCGTCCATGCCCGGCATTTTGATATCGGTCAGCACGATGTGCGGGCGCAATTCCCCGACCGCCGCCAGCGCCGCTTCCCCGTCGGCGGCCTCCCCGCAGATGAAAATCCCGTAATCCTCCCAGTCCAGAATCCTGCGAAGCCCCTCCCGGATCTGATTTTCGTCGTCCACAATCAATAACTTATACAACTTGCCCTTCTCCTGTTTCCGTAATCGGCACCTTAAGCTTTACCGCCGTCCCGCAGGCCTCGATGCTGTTGATCGAAAGCCCGTACTGCGCCCCGTACATCAGCTTCAGCCGCATGTCCACATTTTTTAAGCCGATGCTCCCGAACTCATCCTGATCCCCGGAGGCGCTCAGCGCTTCCCGTATCTCTGCGAGCCGCTCCGGTGGTATGCCGACTCCGTTGTCGTAAACGGTGATCTCCAATACATCCTCCCTCTTCTTTGCCTGAATGCCGATGAGCTTGTCCCGGCAGACCGCATCCAGCGCGTGTTTGATGGCGTTTTCCACAAGCGGCTGTAAGATAAGCTTTGGCACCTGCTCGTCTAAAACGTCCTCCGCCGCCTCAATATTTACCTCCAGCTTTTCATTGTAACGGTAGGACTGCAGCCGGAGATAGTTTTGAATGTATTCCAGCTCCTTTTCCAGCGCGATCGTTTTTTCGCCCGTGCGGCTGCTCCACCGGAACAGATTGCCGAGTATCGCGATCATCGCCGCCGTATCCTCATCCTGATGTGTGATGGCGCTCGACTTGATGCTCTCCAGCGTGTTATACAGAAAATGCGGGTTGATCTGCGTCTGCAGGGCGTTGATCTGTGCGTTTTTCCGCTGGATCTCCGCCCGGTAAACGCGTCCCACGTAGGCGTTTAGCTCCTCGCACATCTCGTTGAACGACTCGCTGATCCTCCCGATCTCGTCCTGTGCGTCCACCGGCAGCCGCGTCTGAAAATTCCCCTCCTGAAGCTTTTGCATGGAATCCAGAAGAATTGTCACCTTTTTCTGAAACACATGGTAGAGCAGGTAGCCAAGCAGCATCGTCGCAGCGATCGCGAGGATAACGACGCACATCACCTGATTTTTTACGTCGTTGATCCGGGAAAGCAGGACATTTTCCGCCAGCACATAGAACGCGCTCAGCCCGGAACTTCCAAGATTTTTACGGATCTGACAGACCTTCCCGCCCGCCGCCTCATGCCCGAGCCTTTGCACCGTACCGCAGAGAGCGGTATCCGTACAGTACAGCACCTCGTCCTCCCTGTTCAGCAGGTACAGATCGCCCTGCCCCGCGTCCGTGCTGACGCCCGCATCCTGCTCAAAGCAGCTAAGCGGGATGTTGATCAGATAAATCCCTACCAGCTTTTTCATCGGAAACAGGGAAGAATCAAAGATCTTCCCCATGCAGCTCACGACTGCCTCCCGCCCGCGGATGCAGTATTTCGTCGGATCGGCGTATCCGATCCGAATATCCTCCTCCGATGCGAGAAACGCTGTGATCTCCTCATCCTCCAGAAACGCGTAGCTCGGATTGACCTCATAGGACGCCTGACGCGTATAAGAATAGACGTTTCCACGGGAGGAGACGAGAATGATATCGCTGATATTTTCATCCGCATAGCTGATGCCGGAAAAAAACACTTGGATATCCTGTATATTTTTATAATCGTAGGCGCTCTGTTCATCCCTGCTGATTTTTGAAAAAATTACAAAAATTTCACTGTTATGGATGTAATTTCTCAGGCTGTACATGCGGTTGTACTCCTCCTGCGCAAAATCCGCAAGGCTTTCCAGCCGTTTCTCTCCAAGCTCGATCTCCTTCTCCCTCAAAATGAGTGAAAAGCGCTTTGTCACAAAGCCGATGACGAGCAGGAGCGATAGGATCAGTGTCGCCTCAAAGCAGAGCGTCAGCTTCAAAAAGCTGCTGACGTTTCGGTATTCTTTTCGGATGCTGCATACGATCTTTTTTATCATAGTCCTTCCTGCTTTTTCCAGAGAATCGCCAGCGCGTCGCCGCGCTCTCTCATGTGCGTCACAAACTGTCCCTCCTTAAACCAGAAATCGTGCGGACACGCCTCGTACACCGCCAGCGGCTCATACCCCTCTCCCATATCAACCCGGATCTCCTGCTCCGCCTCAAAGCTGTGGACAATGAGATACGAGCGGCCGCCATGCCTGCCCTGCCGCCAGATTGCCTGCCAGCCCGTAAGCCTTCGCCAGCTTTTCTGCTTCGTCCCGTAAAAGGACGTCACGCCGTCCGTCTGAATGTCGTACAGCTGCCGGTAAAACACAAGACCGCGGCCAATCAGCTCCCACTGCTCCCCTGTAAGCTCTGCGACGTCCCCGGAAAGGCACAGGATGCCAGAGAAAGCCGCCGACATCGAGTAGCAGATCCGCTTTGCGCTATCCGACGCGCGCACGACACACCAGACAAGCAGCTTGTCGGGCCGAACGAGCCGGTGCATGCTTCCCGCGATGACCGGAATCTCCGGTTCCTCGTGGGCGTCCGAAAACGAGACGAGATCGGCAGCCGCCAGAAACGACGGCTCCGCCCGGTGTCCGCCGGACGCGCACAGCTCCAGGCAAAGCTCCGGCATTCCGGAGCGTATCCCGCGATAAAACTCCTCCGATGCCCGGACCGCCTCGTAAAGCCCCTGCCCGAGACTTTCGGCGCCGTCGCAGCCGATGCCGATCGACTCGTTGTAGTCCATTTTCACATAGGCAAAGCCATATGTCCCCAGCAGATCGACCACCGTTTTTTGCAGATAGCGCTTCGTCCACGCATCCCGCATATCCCAGAAAAACCGCTCGCCCGACCGGATCACATGCCCGTCTCTTTTCAAGAGATGCTCCTCATGGCGCCGCGCCTTTGCCAGCATTCCGACCACCTCCGGCTCAAACCAGATCCCGGGCTTTAACCCGGCGTCCCGGATATGCGAGACGCTCTCCTGCAAGCCGCCCGGAAACAGCTCATCGGAAACCTCCCAGTCTCCCATATTGTGCTCCCAGCCGTTCTCCCGGTCCGCATACCAGCCCGCGTCGATCACAAAGTAGTCGACGCCCTTTCCCCGCAGCGCCTGTGCCTCCCGCGCGATACCCGGCGCATCGGGCTTTCCCCAGCTCGTACAAAATTCATTATAAACGACCGGAAGCCGTTTGTCTCCCTCAAAAAGCAGCCGCGACGCATCCTGCAGCTGCGTAAGGTTCTGGCAGGCCGCATCAAACCCCTCCGCGGAGGCCGTGAGGTACGCATCGGGCGTCTCAAACGTCTCGCCCGGCAGCAAACGCTTTTTCCAGTGCCCGAACTCAAAATCCGCGATGCCCCCGGAAAGGCACAGGCCCCCGTCCCTGCAAAAAAGCTCCATCTGCCACGAGGATCCGCAGCCGAGCATCGCTGCCCACACGACGCCATGCTCCGTGTCCTCGACCGCCGCAAACGGAAAAAATTTGCGCACGGGAAGGGAGCCCGTCTGTCCGAACCGCTCTGCGGCGGTCCCGTGCCCCGACCAGGAGCGCTCAAGCTGCAAATCCGCGATACTTCCCCGCTCAACCTGCCCCTCCGCGCTCCATTTGCTCCGTATCCGGTAATAAAAAAGCGCGTCCTCCCGCGACAGTGGAAAGGGTGTCAGCATCCCAAGCGAAAAGGAGGCGAGCATCGTCATCGCAAGCTCGCTTTCTCCGGCGTTTCGCACGCTTACCGCGCACCGCACCGCCCGCTGCCCTTCTTTGTATCGCAGAACATGGCTCGCCACAAGGCCCGCCGTATGCGAAAACTCCGTCGTAACCGTCACGGTGTCCTCGTCCCTCTCGCAGCGCTGCCCGACGCAGCTCAGATCGCCGGAAAGGCCGCCGTCCCGCATCGTATGCCCCGCCGCAAAGCCGCCGCATGCCGCCTCCCCCTCCAGCGCAAGCTGCACCATGGAATCCGCGTGCCCCGGCCTCTCCCAAAAAATCTGTTCCTCCATCCCGCACGGAACAAGCACAAGCTCCACCCGTCCGCTCTCGTCTGTCACATAAAGCGCCGTCAGCTCCCCAAGCGCATATTGACTCATCGCTTTTCTCATTCGTTTACCCCTTTACATTTTACCCCTTTACCGCGCCTGTCGTAAGCCCTGAAATAAATTGCTTCTGCGCCGCCAGATACAGGATCACGATCGGCAGCGTGGCAAACATCACATACGCGAACACGGTACCCCAGTCCGACGCATACGGGCCGATCGCCGTGTAGATGCCAACCGTGATCGTCTTGACCTGCCCGATCAAAAGCGGCGTCAGAAAGTCGTTCCACATGGACAATCCGATAAAAATCGCGATCGTCGTCGTGCACGGCTTCACCAGCGGCATAACGATGCGCGCATAGATTGTAAAGCTTCCCGCGCCGTCTATGATCGCCGCCTCCTCGAGCTCCTCCGAGATGCCGCCGATAAAGCCCTGGTACATGAACACCGAAAACGATATGCTCCCGGAGACGAACACGAGAATGAGTCCCGGCAGGTTCCCGGTCAGATGCACCTTGTTAAACATCGTCACAAGCGGGACGTACACGATCACGTAGGGCACCATCAGTCCAAACAGGAAATAGAGCGAGAGCACCTTCGAGAGCCTGTTTTTTTCCCGCGCCAGATAGTACGCCGCCAGCGAGGAGAGAAACATACAGATCCCCGCGCCGAACACCGTGATCAGTACCGAGTTGCGGTACATGGATAAGATGCTCACATTCGGGTCGTTTAACACGCTCATGATGTTGTCTGCGATCGGCGGGATCGGCAGCGACATCGGGGACGACGAGATCTGCTGCGTCGGCTTCCAGATATTGACAACCGTAATATAGAGGGGGAGCGCAAAAACCGCAACCATCGCGATCAGCAGCGCCCAGAGTACCACGCTTTTCGGTTTCACCTTTTTCATGTCAAATCTCCTTTTTCTTCATGACCTTCAGCTGGACGAGGGTAATCGCCACGATAATAAAAAACAAAAATACCGCGATCGCCGAGGAATAGCCCAGCATATTGTTTCCGAACGCCTGCGTCACAATGTTGTACGTGATCGTCTCCGTGGAATAGCCCGGCCCGCCGTTTGTGATGACCTTCACGATGTCATACTGCTTCATCTCTGTCATCACGCTCATGATGACGCTGATCGTGATCCCCGGGACAATCATCGGAAGCGTCACGTAGCGGAACTTCTGCCAGCTGTTTCCGCCGTCCATCGTGCACGCCTCGTAAAGCTCCTCCGGCACGGTCTGGATCGACGCCAGATAGAGCACCATATGAAATCCGAGCGTCCGCCAGATCTCAATGACGCAGATGCTTTTGATGGCGTTATCCGTGTTCCCGATGTAGTCCGTGACCAGATGGCCGAGCCCTTCCATTTCCAGTATCCCGTTGAGCACGCCCGTGTACGAGAGGATGGAAAGCCAGATAAAGGAAATCGCCACCGTACTGATGACATAGGGCAGAAAAAAGATGCTGCGCAGTACGTTGATCATCCGCCCCGCCCGGTTTAGAAGCGTCGCGATAAACAGCCCCAGCACATTCACCGTGACGCTGACGATAAGCGTAATTTTCAGCGTGACAACGATTGCGTTGCGCAGCCTCGCGTCCCCGAGCATATCCACATAATTTTTCAGCCCGACGACATGAAAGGACGCCGATATGCCGTTCCAGTCCGTAAAGCTTAAATAAAAGGCTCCCAGAATCGGCACGATCAAAAGCAGCGTATAGACCACAAACGCCGGAGCCAGATAAAGTTTTGTTCGTTTTAGCATAGGTTTCTCCCTGTAAGAGAGGGCGGCTCAAAGCACCGATTCACTTCAAGCCGCCCCTCATGTTCGTTACTGCCCGCTCCATGACCGGCAGCACATGCTTACCGGCCGTCTCCTCTGATTATTCCGCCGAACTCAGCAGCCGCTGCATCTCCGCATCCCACGTCTCAAGCTCCGCTTTCACGTCTGCGCCGGTAAAGACGTTCTGCAGCGATTTGCACGTGAAATCCTCAAAGCCCGAGGGCATCGCCACGTCGCCGACCACCTTCATGATCTCGGGCACGAGCGTCACATCCTTATAGTTGTCCACAAATTTTGTCTGGATCGGCCCCATCTCATAGTTTACGGGATCCTTCGTGACAGAGTATGTACCGTCGGCCTTCAGATAGTACGCATAGAGGTCGGGATTGCCGCCGAGCACGTACTCGCAGAACTTAAACGCCTCCTCCTTGTGCTCGCACGTCTCCGAAACGCCCCAATACTGCGGCATCGTGCAGTAGCTCTTTGCCCCGGTAGGCGCAGGGACGATAAACACGCCGATCTGATCCTCGGTAAAGCCGCCGTTGTCGTAGCCCGCCGCCGACCACGCGCCGTCCATGAACATCGCCGCGCTGCCGTTTTTGAATTCCTCCGACGCCTGTGTGTAGCTGAACGACATGCTTCCCTTATGGTAGTAGCCCGCATTGATCAGCTCCTGCCACTTCGTGAGGCTCTCCACGATCACATCGTCCGTCCACTTCAACTCGCCGGAGAGCACCTTCTCGTTAAAATCGGGATATTTGCACACGATATCCGAGTTTGCCACGCCGGTCCACCATCCGAAGCTCGTCGCCCAGATATCCGACGCGCCCGCGCCCATCAGGGGCACCTTGCCCGCCGCCTGCAGCTTTTCGCAGACCTCTACGAACTCATCCCACGTCTCGGGCTCCTTTGTGATGCCCGCCTCTTCAAACTGATCCTTGTGATAGTAGCACTGGTTGCGCAGCGCCTTGTAGGCCGGGACGAGCGTGTGCTTTCCGTTGTAGGTCGCGATCGCCGTATCCTCATATTTTCCTAACAGCTCCTCCGGAACCTCCGCGTAAATGCCGTCCGTCGACGCCAGATCCACCGGGTCTACGTTGATATCGGGCATGTTTCCCGCCGCGAGCATCGTCTTCAAAAACTGCGGTCTGGAATCTCCGGTCATGAGCACCTTCTCGATCTTAATGCCCGGATTGTCCGCCTCAAACGTGTCAATAATGTGCTGCCACACCTCCGTCGTATAGTTGTCCGTCTCAAACACCGCCCAGGTCAGCGTCACCTCGTCTCCCGACTGCGCATCCCCTTCCGGCTCCTTTTCCTCCCCCGCATCGTCCGCGGGCTGCTCCTCATCATCCGCCGCATCGTCCGCGGGATTGTCCGCCGGCGCGTCGTCCTTTTTTGTCCCTGCGTCGCTGCCGCATCCTGTGAGAAGCGAAAGCCCCATCGCCGCCATCAGAGCCATACTGATTATTTTCTTCTTCATACCTGCCTCCTGTCGTTTTTTCTCTCTTTTTGTTCTCCCTTAAGGTAATTTCAGTATAGCCCATCCGATTTGTCCGACACAATTGTAAAAATTATA
>CAMTZV010000059.1 GCA_947086625.1 uncultured bacterium
CAGCTCATAATTGCGGCACGAGTTTTGCGGCTGCACATACGTGTCCTTTTCCCCGTGGAAAAAAAGTACCGGCCTGCGGTTTTTCTGCATCGCCCTCGCCGTGTCCGCGTCCCCCATGCAAAATCCCGCCAGATGCCTGCAAAACAGATCGACGCGAAAGAGCAGCAGGCCGACCCAGTGCAGATGAAACCAGTTTGCCGCGATATCCTGTAACTGCCCTTTCATCGAGCAGAACCCACAGTCGGCAATAAGCCCCCGCACCTCCCGCGGCAGCTTATGCCCGGATGCCATGAGCACCGCAGCCGCCCCCATCGATTCCCCGTAGAGATAGATCGGGAGCCTGTTTTTATTTCTCCGCGCAATAAAATACGCCCATCTGCGCACGTCGTACTGCTCCTTTGCCCCGAAGGTGATGTACTCCCCCTCGCTTTGCCCGCAGCACCTCTGATCGATAAAGAGCAGGTTGCAGCCGTGCTCGTGGAGAAACCGCGCGGTGTACGCAAAATCCCCGAAGCTGCTGCCCTTGTAGCCGTGGCTCAAAAGGACGAAGCGCCTCGCGTTTTCGGCAGGCAGATAACGGGCGTGCAGCCACAGGCCGTCCATGCTTTTGATGCGGCACTCCTGCATCGGCTGAGCCAGACACCACGCCTTGCCCTCCTCGTACTCCTTCTCGAATTTATACCGCGGATGATTGATCTTCGTGTGCTTAAGAGCGGACCACCATTTCTTTTTTATCGGGTCCTGCTTCGGCCTGCTGTGAACCATCATCTCAAAAAACGACCATCCGACGGACAGGAAAATGCCGGCTGCCGCCGGAGCGGCAGCCAGAATGTCAAGCGCTCTGTTTTTCATGGTTCCTACCACTTCTTGTCGCGGACGGAATAGTACGCCTGCGTGACGATCTTGTAGTGGTCATACGTCGGATACGTGTATTTTGAGATATAGCCGTTCGTGGACGTATTCGTCGCCTTTTTGTCCAGATAGAGCGTCATCTTGTCGACGCCGATGAGCGCATCCGCCGCGTCGTAGATGAGGATATAGTTGTATCCGAGTACACGCTCGTTGGTCGTATTTTTTGTCGTGATGCTGAAGGAGATGTTGTTTCCGTTGTCCTGCTCATCCTTCACGGTTGCCTTTACCTTTGAGGAGACATCCTTATAAATATAGCTCGGGTCATGCTCCACCGCCGTCACCTTTACGGTGCAGGCATCCGGATCGAGCAGCTCTGCCTGCGAGCTTCCCACGTAAATGCTCTCGTAAGCGGTCTTCTTTGCAACCGAGCGGTGTACGACCTCGCTGTCCTGCTTGACGATCTCGCCCTGCGCATCCTTGAACGTGTAGTCCACCAGAAGCTTGTCAAACGTCTGCGCCGTGTTGTTTTTTACGGAAAACGTCACATAACCGTTTGCAACGGAGAGCACCTTCGCCGTAAAATTCAGCTTCTTCACGGTGATTTTCAGCTTTGTCGTGCCGTAAGACGTCTTAATCGTCACCGTCGCCTTGCCCGCCTTTTTCGCGGTCAGGTTCGTGTGCCGGTTATTCTCCTTGTCCTTCGCGGCCTTCACGACCTTGCTGTTGGACGAGCCGGCCTTTGAGACCGTACCGTAATCGGTAAAATAGATCTGCTCGCCCACATACAGCGTCACGCTTTTCGTCGCCGCCTGCGCCGGGAGCGCCGGAAGCAGGGTGGCAAAAAGCGCCGCCGCCAGCATACAGCAAACCAGTTTTTTCAGTGTCTTCTTCATAATCTTACTCCTTTCCATTGTGCCGCCCTTCGTATGAGGCATACGAGCCTTCCCCGAGCAGCCCGAAGTGCTGCATCGCATGATAAATGCCGTCATCATAGAGCGCATCCGTTACAAAGCCCGCGGCCTCCTTCACCTCGGGCGACGCGTTTCCCATCGCGATGCCAATGCCTGCATAGGAGAGCATTTCCAGGTCGTTGACGCTGTCGCCGACCGCGAACGTGTCCGCCCGATCCACGCCCAGATACTCGCACGCCCGCGCGATGCCCGTCGCCTTTGAATGCCCTTTCGGAACGAGCTCTGCCACGTTTTCATTGTGTATCAGATATGTATATTCATCCGCGAGCGCCGCAAAGCAGCCCTCCCGGTCGGCGTGGTCCGTGGCGCAGGAGAGCTTGTTGATCCTCCACTCCCCGTAGTGCTCGCGTATCCCGACAAGATGCCCGCCCAGCTCGCGCATCACCTTTTTGCCGTACGGCTCGTGCGCAAAATCCTCCGCATCCATGTACAGATATTCCGGCCCCTCCAAAATCGGGCGAAAGCCGTAGCGGCGCACCGTCTCGACCGTGCGCACCGCAAGCTCCTTTTCGATGAGCCGCTCGTAGATGATCTCGCCGCCCACCTCCACATACGTCCCGCAGCCGGCCAGCACGCCGTCAAAGCCGATGTCAAAAAGCGCCGGGCTTTGGATGTACGCGCGGGCGCGCCCGCTGCAAAGAAAAGCGAGATGCCCCTGTGCCCGAAGCCCCCGGATCGCCGTGACAGTGCTCTCGGGTATCCGGTTCGTGAAATCCCACAGCGTACCGTCGATATCAAAAAATACTGCTTTTCTCACATCTTCATCTCCAACAGCTTCGCTTTCAGCTCGTTCTCCATCGTGCGAAGCTCCGTCTCCGCAGCCGCGCGCTTTGCCCGGCCCTCCGTCTGTATCTTCATCACCTCGTCCAGCGTCGAGATGAGCGACTCGTTCGTGTGCTTCAGTGTCTCGATGTCCACGATGCCGCGCTCGGACTCCTTTGCCGCCTCGATCGTGGCGGTTTTGAGCCTGTCCGCATTTTTCTTCAACAGCTCGTTTGTCATGTCGGTGACCGCCCGCTGCGCCGCCGCAGCCTGCGTGCTGTGCTCCACGCCAAGCGCGATGACCATCTGGCTCTTCCACAGCGGGATCGTGTTCACGAGCGTAGACTGTATCTTCTCCGCCATCACCGTGTCACTGCCCTGCACAAGCCGGATCTGCGGCGCGGTCTGCAAAGCGACGGTGCGCGTCAGCTCCAGATCGTGCAGCTTTTTCTCAAAGCGGTCGATGAGCCCCTCATAGTCCTTCGCCGCCTGCGCGTCCTCCGGCAGGCCGCTTGAGAGCGCCTTGCTGCGAAGCTCTGCAAGCTCCTTCTCCCGCGCCTGCGCAAGCTTCTTCTTTCCGGCGATGATGTACATGGAAAGCTCCTTGAAATAGGTAAGGTTCATGTCGTACATTTTGTCAAGCATCTGCGCGTCCCGGATGAGCTGGATCTGATGCTTTTCCAGCGCGTCGGTGATCTTCTCCACGTTCGCCTCCGTCCGGTCGTACTTCGCCTTCATCGCCGTGAGCTTGTTCGCCTTTTTCTTGAAAAATGCGCCAAGCCCCTTTTCCTCCTCCTCGACGTCGAAGCTTTTGAGTTCCACGACGAGCGATGAGATCATATCGCCGATCTCTCCCATGTCCTTTGTCCTGACGTTTTCGAGCGCGCGCTCGGAAAAATCCGCCATCTTCTTCTGCGTGCCCGCGCCGTACTGAAGCACGGCGTTCGAGTTGCGCAGGTCGATCTTGTCGACAAAATCCGCGACCAGACGCTTTTCCTCATCGGAGAGCATCGAATCGTCGGTATCGCCCTTTGGCGCGGGAATCGCCTCCGCGACCGCCGCAGGTGCGGCCGGCTCCTCCTTCGGCGCGTCGAATGCTCCAAATTCTAGCGTCGGGGCCTGCGCAGCCAGTGTATCAAAATCAGTCATTTTGTTCTCCTCCATCCTTGTATGATCCGTGCAGGCTGCTACCGGAAATCCTTATTCCCCGTCAGCCCTTCCTGCTCGAGCATGACCTTCATCGTGGAAATATCCGCGGAGATATCCCACGCCGTATCCTCAAAGAGGCTGTCAAACAGGTTTTCAAACGCCTCGTTGATCGTATCCAGCGTCGCCTCGATCTCCCGCTTCGTATTCGCCACGTTTTCGCCGTACTCCGGCTGTCCGTCCAGATCACGATACGCGTCGATGAGCTTCGTCGTCGTTGGCAGATAGTAAGTCATAAACTTGTGCAGATCCTCCGCGCTCTCCGGCTGCTTTTTCACCTGCGCGAAAATCCGGCGCATGATATCCTCGAGCTTTTCCAGCTTCCCGCTCATGACCTCGCCGGGGATCGCGTCGTTGCACGCGTGAACGTGCCGGATGTACGCCTCGCCCTCGGCGAGTATCCGCTGCACCTCGTCCGAATAGCCGCCTGTATCCTCCGGCGCGCGGGCCGCCTCCCGCTCACGCACTGCGCGCTCCTCCTGCTCGCGGCGCACACGTTCCTCCTCCGCCTGCGCATACTGCTGAAACGTCTCGCGGTCCACGATGAGCGTCGTCTCCTCCCGGTCCATATGGCCCTCTAAAAAATAGCCCCGGCGCAGCATGTCCTGCAAGTCCTTTCGCACGTACTCCTTGCGCCTGCCGACGGCATGCGCAAGCTCCTCGATCGCGCAGTAGCCCCGGTCGCCGATGGCGCGCACATAGTTCCGAAAGCGGTGGTTGCGCCCGTTTAGGCCCGCGCCCCGCGTAATCATCCAGATAAACGGCGCCGTGGCGATGCCAAAGCCGATCGGAAGGCCCCAGACGGGCGTGCTCACCAGACACCCCAGCAGGCTGAAAAGCGTCGCAAACCCGAGCATGCTCGTCCCGACGATGCCCACCGCCAGCAGCGCCGGGCCTGCCGCCTGTCCGGGCAGAAACCGCCGGTAGCGCGCGGGATAACGCCTCCCGGCAGGCACCGTCTCTCCGGCGCGCCGCGTCATGGGCCGCATATCGTTGTCCCGGCGCACACCGCCTGCGCTTCTGCCGTAAGCCCCGCCTACGCCGTTTCTTTGTCCCGTCTGTGAGAAGTCTCCGCCCGTCCAGACGCCGGCGGCTCCCGTCGTATCCATTCCGCGTGTCTTTGCCTGCCGCTCGATCTCCTTTCCGACCTGGTCCATGCCGCGCCCGATACTCTCCACCGTCTCGTTGATCACATCGCCCACGCTTTTGCTTAAGCCCGTAAAATCCCCCGTCTCCACCGCGTGCAGCACCGAATCCATCACGTCCTGCCCGACCCTGCTCCATCTGTTTGTTGCCATGCTTCTTCTTCCCTCTCTGCCTTCGGGTACCTTTTCCCTTTTTTCGCGATATCTGTATTTTAGCAAAAACAGGAGGAAAGGACAACCATTTGTTGCCAAAAATGTTTGTAACAGGTCACTGTTCAGCCTTCGGCTTTATCGCTGCGACGGCCCGTCAGTCGCAGCATCGCGCAATCCTGCCGCCGCACTGATCGCAGTATCCCTCGATCACCACGCCAAATTTGTCCATGCGCAGGTTGTACCCCGGCTTGAACGACGCCGATATGCAGTTCGGGCAGAACGCATTGTGCAGCCAAATCTCCTTTAACTCGTTCGGATAGGTATTCCAGAGGCGGGCAGCCTCAATGTCTGTGGCGCCCATCGCTTCTACCGGCGTCATGTCCCTTTTCTTTTCGGGCATTTTTGTAATTACATTTTTATGTTTTCCGGAACCTTTTTTCTCGCTCATCGGCTGACCCTCCCTCTTTTTTGTTGATGGTTGATTTGTGTTCGTTCGCATGGTAATCGCTGCGCGGATGCAAGCTCATCGATCAAAGCATCCCCCTTGCCTTTCCCACTATCCTATCATACTTCCCGGCCCGCTGCAATGACCGCCGCCGCATGAGTCTCGCGAAAAAAACGCTTCAGCTTTTCTCCCACCTCAGCCGGATTGTCCACGTTAACCTCGTGTCCGGCGCCAGAGATTACGGACAATTTTGCGCGCGGTATCCCCCGCTTTAATTCCAGCGACGCCGCCCGGTTTGCCCGGTCTTTTTCGCCGCACATGATGAGCGTGCGGCAGCCGACACGCGAAAGCTCCCTGCGAAAATCCAGCTCTGTCATGGAGCTGCACAGGGAAATCATGCCCCTTTTATCAAAACCGGCGCCGCGAAACGCCGCCTCCGGCATAAGCCGGAACGCGATATTTTGCAGCTTTAACATCGCCTTGGGCATTGAGACCGGCGTGCCCATGAGCACAAGGCCGCTCACACGGGCGCCGTGCCCGATGGCGTAATGCAGCGCCAGCACGCCTCCAAGCGAGAGCCCGCACAGGCACAACGGCTCCTCAAACTGTCCGCAGTACGCCTCGAACGCCTCATAGAGCTTTGCATAGGTCGGCTCACAGGCAAAAAGCCACGCCGCCAGATCCGGGCATAAAACATCCGCCCCAGGCTCCGCCACACGAACAGTCTTCTCCCAGCTTTCCGCCGTCTGCCCCAATCCGTGAAGAAAAATATATTTCATGAAAACCTCCCTGTTCCCAAAGTCAAATATCCGGGCATACCCGCAGGACAGTTATGCTCGATGGAAAATGTAACAGTATCATATTCCTGATATGCCTTCTCCCAAAATGGGACTATATTATGTAACAAATTATCACTCCGGCGGCCAGGGTACTCCAGCTTTCGGCTCTCCTGGCGTGCTCCCCTGCAATTTAGAAAAATATTCCGGCTTCGCAAAATCATTTCTAAAAGATATAGCGCTCAAAAGATACGAAAAAGGGAAGTAATTTCTCACTTCCCTTTCGACTTATATAGACTTTAATCACTATGTCTTTGAATCTGTTGGCTTTTGTGTACTGCTGGTGAAGCCACCATTCAGGCAATCCCTTCCGAATGTGCCTTATCTCGTCCAGAACATGCTCATCCTGCGGGCCTCGTCCTCCATCTTACGCTTCTGCATCATGAAAGCATAAGTCTGTAACATTTCCTTCTTCTTTTTCTCGGAAACTGCCTGCGGATAATCGAGATCCTCGATCTTGCTCTTTGCGCTGGTCAGATTGTAGACTGCGCCCGAGTTGTAATTCAACGCATAATCCAGCCCGTTACTCTGTGCGCCTATACTGCTGCGCTGGCTGCTCACCATAGAGAGCGCTTTATCGATCACTCCCAGGTCAAAATCCTTCGTCACGTCATAGTCTGCGATGCCAAGTGCTTCCAGCGTGGCATTTCCGGTCGAAAAGCTCGTGGAATTCCCGTTTGCGTCGATCGCCAGATTGAACTCATCCTGGCTGCCGTCCAGCAGATTTTTTGTGTTGTACTGCGTCTGTGACGCGATATCTGCGATTCCCTGCTTGAGCTGGTCGATCTCGTCCTGCATCATCCTGCGCTCGTCAGGCCCCATGATCGCGGTGTTCATCGCACCGAGCGAAAGCTCGCGGATGCGCTGTAAGTAATCGGTCACACCGCCGAGTGCCGCGTCGGCAATGTTTAAGACGTCCTTGCCGGACTGCATATTGTTCGCGCCGGCTTCCATGCCTCGAATCTGCGCATTTTCCTTCTGTATAATTGACAGATCCGCAGCTCCGTCAGCGGCAGTTTCAACTCTTTTCCCACTGGCAAGCTTGCCGT
>CAMTZV010000060.1 GCA_947086625.1 uncultured bacterium
ATCCTCTGCCGGCTGTTTTTCACATGCCTCCATCGCGTTATCCAGAAGATTTCCGATGATGACCGAGAGATCCACCCCCGGAACCGGGATATCCTCCGGGACGATGGCGGTCGCATCCACCCGGATCTCCTTTTCCCGGATGAGCGCAAGCTTGCTGTTTAAAATCGCGTCCACCATCACATTCCCGGTTTTTAAAACCGTGTCGATCGTCGTCAGATCCCGGTCAAGCATGTCAAGGTAATGCGCTGCCTCCCCGTATTGCTCCATCTCCATATACGCCTTCAGCGTCTGGATGTGGTTGTGGTAATCGTGCCGCCAGCCCCGCATTTTGCGGTACATCGTCTCCACCTCGTCGTAATGCCGGTTGAGCAGGTCGCTTTGGTATCTCCCCAGCGTCCGCTGCACGATGCGCGGGAGCAGGAAGATCCACAGCATAAAATTAACGATCACAAGTACTGCCAGCGCAGCCGCCAATAGCTCCATCGTCCGCTCCTTTTTCGTTGTGTGCGCAGCCGCTTACCGATAGCAGCGGATAAACGCCCGGTTCACCGCCGCCGCCATTCCCCGGCTGACCGGAAGCCGCTCCCCGTTGTCTAAGACCAGCTCCCCCTGCGCCACCGCCGCCACATGCCTCATGTTCACGAGATAGCTGCGGTGGCACATCTGAAAATCCGGCTCCGACGCAAGCTCCTGGCGGATACTGCCAATCCCACGGGGCAGCACGTACGCATCCTCCTCGACGCGCAGGATACAGGTATGCTTCTGCGCCTCCGCGTACCAGATCCGCGAGAGCGGCACAGAGATCATTCCCTCCCGCGTCTCAAACACACGCTTTGCCTCCGGCGCTTCCCGCTTTGCCGCGCGCTCCAGCACACAAAAAAGCTTTTCCCTGTGCACCGGCTTTAGCAGATAGTGAAGCGCCTCCACCTCGTAGCCCTCGGACATGTACTGCTCGAAGCCCGTCACAAATACGATCCCTGTTTTTGCCTTTTCCCGGCGCAGCTTTTTTGCCAGCTCCATACCGCTCATGCCCCGCATCTCGATATCCAGCACGAGCAGGTCAAACGAGCGGTCCTCGTCCCAGCAAAACAGAAACTGCTCGCTGCTGCAAAACGGCTGTACCTGCACGCGCCGCCCCGTGTTTTCGCCCCACTCCGAAATATACCGTTCCAGAAGCTCCCGCTGCGCCTGTTCGTCATCACAGATCGCTATTTTCATCAGTCCGCACCTCTCCTCTGTCCGATCTGCACCCATAATTTCTCTCCACACAGGGATGGCGCTTACGGCTCTCTCACTTCAGATGCAGCCGGTAGCGGTTGATGCACGCGAACAGCTCCTGTTTTCTCGGAAGCATGAGATTTCCCGGAATATCGCCCGCCTGCCCGCGCCCGGTCAGCGCCGCAAAGCCCCGTTTTTCGATTCCGGCGTACATTGCCCGCACCTGCTCCTGCACCGTGTGACTCCCGTCAAAGCCGCTCTCCTCCATGTATTTCATCATAAACCCAAGCGCGTGGAGCTGTCCGCTGTCGACGAGCTGCTCCACATAGCGCAGGTCAACCGTCTCCTGTCCGATGGAAATCGAATCGCGCCCCTGCGTCTTTAATTTGATGCGCCCCTTGTAGATGACCTGCGGATGCTTACGCGGCTTGCGCGCAAACGAGGGATGTGATCCGCGCGGCGCCTGTGCGACCGCCGGATAATCCTTTGCCAGCCCCTTTGCGTGGGCAGTAATATCGCACGGCAGGTAGCTGTCCATCTGGATGATCGTGTCCGCCACGTCGATGTACGAACCGCAGCTTCCCGCGACTAACACCGTGGAAATGCCGTAGTCCTCCCACAGCTCCTTCACGCGCTCGATGTAGGGCGTGATCGGCTCCTTGTCCCGCGCGATGACGCGCTGCATCAGCTCGTCACGAATCATGAAGTTGGTCGCGCTCGTATCCTCGTCGATTAAAAACGCCGACGCGCCCGCCTCGATCGCCTCCACGACGTTCGCCGCCTGCGACGTACTGCCGCTGGCGTCCTCGCTGTCAAAGCACTCCGTCGATTTCCCGTTGGGAAGATGCCCGATAAACAGGGAAATATCGGTGTGCCAGATGCTGCGCCCGTCCTCCGCGCGGATCTTCACCGCGTCCGCGTCGGTCAGCACATACTCCCTGCCGTCGCCCGCGATGTGGGAATAGACGCCGCGCTCCATCGCCTTTAGCAGCGTGGACTTGCCGTGGTAGCCGCCGCCGACTAAAAGCGTGATGCCGCGCCGAATGCCCATGCCCATGATGTCCGCGCCGTCGCTCTTTTTCAGCGTCACGCGAAGCGTCTCCGGCGACTCAAACGAGACCGCGCCCTTCATCGGCTTGTCCGAGACGCCCGAGGCACGCGGCAAAACAGCCCCATCCGCCACAAACGCCAAAAGCCCCTGCTCCTTCATCTGCGCGCGCAGTGCGGCCTGATCCGCCGCAAGCTTTACCGCCGCCTGCGCCGCCTTTGTGTTGATATTTTTGTAAAAGCATGCGCGCTCCACGCACTGCGGCAGGAACTGGAACAGGATTTTGATCAGCTCCCGCGCGTTGATCGTGCGCCCGTTTGCAGGAAAGCCGACCTCAAAGCGCGCCAGCACCTTCCCGCTTGCCGCGTCGATCTCCAGCGCGCTTCGCCTTTCCATCTCCTGCCCTGGCCGCATGACCGCAATGACGCCGCTCTTTCCGGAGCCCTTCGCCTGAAACGAAAATTTTCCCGCCTGCTCGTAAAAGCAGCGCAGCAGATAATCCTCCATCGCGGTCTTTTTTTCCGGCATATCGATACTTGCAGTTGGGATGCCCGCGACATTTCCTGCCACCTCCACATGCAGACTCGAGGGCGCCGCAAACGGGTCGCCCTGCACATGGTCGATAAAAAGCGCGTACTTATCGAACTGCCATGCCCCCGCCGTATCCTTGTATGCGGGATAGCCCCGGTGGTCGATGCGCTCCAACAACTGCTGTAAATCTCTTGCTGATTTCATATGTGGTTACTCCTCGCCCATAAAAAGCATTTTTTGTGCCTACAGCTTCTGCAAAAATTCGATCGGCTCCTTATTCGGCCCCTCGATCAGGAAATAGCGGATCCCCTTCTCCCAGAAGGGCAAAAATACAATCTCGTCACTCTCAAGAAACGTAAAACCGTTCTCCTTTGCAACCGCATAAGCCGCCTCGATATCGGGAACGTTCAGCGCAATGTGGTCGATCGAGCCGCGCTTCATCGCCGCCCTTTTATTCTCATAAGTCTCGATTAAAACATCGCCCGCCTGCAAAAATGCCACCGGAATATTTCCACCGCTCTCGTTGATCGTCTCGTGGACGAGCGTAAATCCAAGGCTCGTGTAAAACCGCTTTGTCTCCTCAATGTCATTGGTCGGTATCCCGACATGCTGAATCCCCGTCACAAAATCCATAAGCTTCATAATAATAAGAACCCCCTTTTTTGCTTTTGCCAACATCCTACCGTTTTACTTTACTCCATTTTTCCGGTCGGTGCAAGCGCTATCGTTTAACCGTCTCTGCCATGCCCCGCTCACATACCGGACGCCTCCGAGGCCCGCCGCGGCGCACCAGGTGAGCGGCGAGACAAGCCACAGCCCGCGGTAGCCCCAGAGATACGAGAACAAAAACGCAAACCCGATGCGGGTGACGAC
This sequence comes from uncultured bacterium, assembly GCA_947086625.1. Classification (GTDB taxonomy): domain Bacteria; phylum Bacillota; class Clostridia; order Lachnospirales; family Lachnospiraceae; genus W0P33-017. The sequence continues at coordinate 3,671 of CAMTZV010000060.1, forward strand.
CTCACTGACGCCCATCCAGATCGTGATCTTTATATCGCCCACCGCCCGCAGCAGGTTGTGAAAGAGCGTGAGGATACCCACACCGATCAGAAACGGCGCAAAAATGCGCATGTACTCCACGCCGTAGCCGATCGACGCCTCGCTGTCCGTAAACATACGCATGAGAACAGGTGCGGCAAAAAAGATGAGCGGCGAGAGGACGGCGTATCCCGCGACGCACATCAGAATGGTGCTTCGAAGCCCGGCCCGGATGCGCGCCGTATTTCCTGCCCCCGCGTTCTGTCCCGTGAACGTTCCGAGCGCCGTGCCGAGCGCGTCCCCGATCTGCATCCCGAGCCCCTCGACCTTCACGCACACGCCGTACGCCACCACAAGCGCCGTCCCGTATGTATTGACGACCGCCTGCAGCGTCATATCCGACACGGAGATGATGCTCATCTGCATCGCAGCGGGCAGCCCGTAGGCGAGCATCTCCTTTCCGATCCTTTTATTGAGCCGCAGCCGGTCTTTTTGAAACCGAAGCTGCGGCAGCACCCTCCAGGCATAGCACAGGCAGGCAAGCCCCGAGATCAGCTGCGCGAGGATCGTCGCAAGCGCCGCCCCGCCCACGCCAAGCGGGATCAGAGCCACAAGCAGCCAGTCCAGAAAAATATTGAGCGCGCTCGATATGCCAAGGAATACGAGCGGGATGACGGAGTTTCCGAGCGAGCGCAGCACTGCGGAGATCCAGTTGTAGAGCATCGTTCCGACGCACCCCGCGCAGATGAGCCGCAGGTAGAGAACCGCCTGTGCAAACACCTCCTCCGGCGTCTGCAAAAGGATCAGCAGCGGCTTTGTGCAGATTACACCGGCCGCCGTCACGAGAACAGTCATGCCAAGCGCCACGTAGACGGACGAAAAAAACGTTTCCTCCACCGCACGCGTATCTCCCGCGCCGTAATACTGCGACATGACGACGGTCACGCCGGTCGTGAGCCCGATAATCAGCGAAAACATCAAATACATGCCCACGCCCGCCACACTCACCGCGGCAAGCGCGCCGTCGCCGAGGTAACGCCCCACGATATAGGAATCCGCAAAATTATAGATCCGCTGAAAAATAAGCCCCAGCAAGACGGGCAGCGCAAAGCGCAAAATCTGCGGCGCGATCTGCCCGCGTGTCATATCCACCGTCACTTCTCTTCTCATGTCACTTTTCCTCTCCATCAGGCTGCGCCATTTCCGGCGCATGTGCGCCCTGCCCTCCGTTTTTTGCCGGACGCTACCCCCGGTTGACAAATTAAACGGCTAAAATGGTAGTATTGCAACCGCTGTTTCTGCTAAGATTACAGTATAACAGTATAACACATCGAAGGAGGTTTGACTATGAACATAGCGGACAGAATACAAAGCTTACGAAAAGCGAAGGGCATCTCTCAGGAGCAGCTCGCCGACATCATCGGCGTCTCCCGTCAGGCGGTCTCAAAATGGGAGAGCGAACAGAGCGCGCCCGACCTTGAAAAGATCATTCTTTTGTGCGATTACTTTGAGGTCACGACGGATTATCTGCTGCGGGGCATTGAGCCGGCAGAGGAAGCCGTAAAAAAACCGGACGCCATGCCCTTCTTTCTCATCGGCACGCTGGCAAACGCCCTCGGACTGATCTTTGCCGTCTCCGTCTGGATCGAGCGGCAGGAGTCCTGGACCGTCGGTATGGGGCTTGGCATCCTTGCCGTGGGCACGACGGTTTTTCTTCTCGGACAGCTCATGGACAGCAAAAACCGGGCGCGGGCGAAAGCGTACTTTCTTATCTATAATATATGGCTTCTGCTGTTCATCCCCGCCGCGTGCTGCTTCAACATCGCCGACGGCCTGTTTGGCGGCTACGTCGGCATGCTCGCGCCGCTCCCGCTACTCGGAAATTCGTTTGCGACGTACCGCCTCTTCTGGCTGTGCTACCTCGTCGCCTGCGTCGCGGTGGATTTGCTCGTGATCAGATCACTGCGGGGAAAGAAAGACTGATCCCGCCTATAACAGCTGATACAATACAAAATCCCAGCGCTTCATCCGGTTTTCATACGGTATCCGCACGACGCCCTCCTGTGCGCCGCGCTCATAAAAGCAGGCGTTCGCCGCGCCGCCCATGCCCGGGAGCTTGTAAAAGCCGCCGAAGATGATTGAGATCTCCCCCTCTGCGCCGCGTTTTTCCAGAAACGCTTCAAAGGGCTCCCGCTCCACATAGACAAAGCCGTCGTCGTAGGAGATCATACCGCGCAAAACGTCCGTTTCCGTCGAGATGATCGAGCCCCCGCCGTCATATTGGCAGACCATCAGATCCGTATTCTCATTGGCGTGCCCGTAGGAGTGCGCGCGTATCAGCACAAGCGCCGCAAGCACCGCAACAAGCGTGCCAGCCGCAAGGCCCGCGGCGCGCTTCCTCCCGTAAGGCCGGAAGCCGACAATTTTTTCCATTCGCCGCTTCATCTCCGGAAACGCTTTCTCACCCGCATAAGTCACGGCAAGCGGTACATCCTCCCCGCCGCGCAGCAGGCGGATGCTCTTAAGCAGAACCAGCCCATATGCGTGCGCGTCCCGCCCGCTGCGTTCTATACAAACTCTGTCACAGATATCCTCCATATCCGCGCAAAGCTGCCTCCGCAAAAGCGCAAGCAGCGGGTTCACCCACAGCAGGCACCGCAGCACATCCCATGCAAAACCCGCCCACAGATGCCCAAGCCGGATATGCGTCCGCTCGTGCTCTAAGATCAACGCCCGCTCCTCCTCGCCGTACTGTTCCAGCACGAGCCGCGGCAGGACGATGGCCGGTCGAAACAGCCCAACGGTAAACGGCGTGAGCTTGAAATCCGTGACGCGGACGCGCACACCGCCCGCGGACGTCGTCTCCATCTCAGAGACCGCCCGCCAAAGCCGCCGACGCTTCCCAAACATGCAGACGGCACTTGCCACAACCCCCGCCATATAAATGCGGCAAAACCACCTGTAAAGATCCGCGTCCATCATCGGCCACGCAAGGAGCCGCGCCGCCGGCTCCCACTCGTAGTAAAGCCTCAGCCGCCCGAGAAACGGCGTGAGCGCAAACGCCGTCCAGACCGCTCCCCGCAGAAACGTCCGTTCCCGGCATACGGTTTTGCGGAGCAGCGCGACGATAGCCGCCAAAAGGACAGACCACGCCGCGCACCGCACGAGCTGCGTCGCGTAATAGATGGTGAGAAAATCCACATTTTTTACAAGCCAGAACCATTCGGGCATCGCTATCACTCCCTGCTCTTTTCCGGTATCGCTTCCATCCCTCCGGCCTGCTCGCCGCCCGGCACAGCATTGCTTACCCCGACACTCACACTTTTTGGTAGTACATCCGCGCCTCGTACGGCCGTAGCGTCTTCTCCCCGCTGTCCTCATAATTTGCGATCAGAAGCCGCATCCCCACTTCCTCCCCGGCCAGCGGGTTCTCGACGCACTCCCCAAAGAAATTGCAGATGACAAGCAGCCGCTCCTTTTCGGTTGTGCGCGTGTAGGCGAACACCCGCTCATGCTCCGCGGCGAGCAGCGCGAACGCACCGTCCACGAACACCTCGTACTCCCCTCGCAGCCCGATCAGCGTCCGGTAGCATTGGAAAACGGAGCGCTCGTCGTGCACCTGCGCCGCCGCATTGATCTGTGTATAGTTCGGGTTGACCTTGATCCACGGCGAGACGTCCGAAAAGCCCGCATTTTCCCCGTCTGTCCACT
>CAMTZV010000061.1 GCA_947086625.1 uncultured bacterium
TGGAATCCACGCCCACCGCCTCGCCGGTAAGCACGACCGCGCCAAAGGCCGCCACCCTAGCGCTCCCCCAGCTTTAAGTTCGGGACGGCGTTCAAGTCCAGACCGTCGCGTCTGCCCGCAAGATATTCGTAGTACGCCGCCGCGCCGATCATCGCCGCGTTGTCCGTGCACAGGATGGGCGACGGATGGTAAAAGGCAACGCCCTTCTTTCGGCACGCCTCCTCCATTGCGCTCCGAAGCGTCTGATTGGATGCCACGCCGCCCGCAAGCGCAAACCTGTCCATGCCAAACTCCTCCACCGCGCGCATCGCGTTTTCTACGAGCACCCCGATGACCGCGTGCTGAAAAGAAGCCGCCACGTCCGCCTGTATGATCTCCTCCCCCTTCATCCGCGCGCCGTTTAAGTAGTTGAGCACCGCGGATTTAAGACCGCTGAATGAAAAATCGTACGGGCCGTCCGCGACCTTCGGCTTCGGAAAGGGGATCGCCAGCGCATTGCCCGTCCGCGCCACCTGCTCGATCTTCGGGCCGCCGGGGTAGCCGAGCCCGATGGCGCGCGCCACCTTGTCAAATGCCTCGCCCGCCGCGTCGTCCCGCGTCCTTCCCAGAATCTCATACCGCCCGTAATCCTGCACCTTTACGAGATGCGTATGGCCGCCGGAGACGACCAGGCACAGAAACGGCGGCTCAAGCTCTTTGTTCTCGATATAGTTTGCGCTGATATGCCCCTCGATATGGTGGACGCCGATCAGCGGGAGCTTCGCGGCATACGCGATCGCCTTTGCCTCCGCCACGCCCACGAGCAGCGCCCCCACAAGCCCCGGCCCGTAGGTCACTGCGATGGCGTCCATATCGCCAAGCGTCATCTGCGCGTCGGTAAGCGCCTGCGCGATGACCTGATTGATCTTTTCGATGTGCTTGCGCGAGGCGATCTCCGGCACGACGCCGCCGTAAACCGTATGTAACGCGATCTGCGAATAGATCACATTCGAGCGCACATCTCTCCCGTCCACGACAACCGCTGCCGCCGTCTCGTCGCAGGAGCTTTCCACCGCCAGTATTTTTACATCACATGTCTTTGCCGCCATGGATCACTCAACCTCTTTCGCCGGCTTATCGACCTGCTCAAAGCCTAAAATCTTCCAGTCCCCGTTCGCATCCTTGCGCAGCAGAAATTTCTGGTACGTGCGCTTAAACTTTTCCTTCGGGTCCTGATCGTACCTCATGAAATAAGAAACCTCCACAAACGCACCGGAGCTGCCATCCGTGAGATCCACGTAGTCCACCTCGTTGGAGCCGCACACGTTCGCCTGTATAACCAGCTTGCCGGTACTCTTAAAGCCGTTTAACTCCTGCGCAAGGTTGTCAAGGTTTTCCTCCTGCGGATTATCGTTCAGAAGCTCCGTGTCATACATCTCGCGCAGCTTCGCGCCGAGCGCCTGCATCTGCCCGTCCGTGATCTCGCTTGCGGACCCGTAGAGACAGATAATGTAGCGGTTGTACAGCTTCATCACCTCGCGGGGCGTAGAGGGATAGTTCCCCGTCACGTCGATGTTGAGCAGCGTATCCAGCTCGGATACCTCCGTCTTATCCTCCGCCGAGCGCGGCGCAAGGCGCATGACGATCACAAACGCGCCCACAATCACCACCACGAGCAAAACCAGTACGATCACTCCGCCGATCCCACGTTTTTTCTTCATGCCTCATCAACCTCCTCAAAGTCAAGTGTGAGCGTCCGCCCGTCCTTTCCGAGCGACGCCGCGGGAAAGATCTCCCGCACCCTGTCCATGTAGTCCTCCGCGTGAAGCAGCGACGGGCTGAAATGCGTCAGCCAGAGCTGCCGTGCGCCTGCATCCTTTGCCACCTGCGCCGCCTCGTAAAACGTCATATGCTTATACTGCCTTGCCTTCGCAAGCTTTTCCGGCTCCGCATACATGCCCTCGCAGATCAGAAGATCCGCCTGCCCCGCCGCCTCCGTGAGCGCCCTTGTAGGGCGGGTATCCGTGCAGTAGGTGAGCTTGATGCCCTTGCGGGGCGGCCCCATGACAAGCCCCGGCGCATACGTGTTTCCCTCGTACTCCACCGTCTCGCCGCGCTGTAAGCGCCCCCAGTAATTGCGGGGGATCGGAAGCTTCTGTGCCTCCTCCAAACGGAAGCGGCCCGCGCGCCTGATCTCAATCGTGTAACCGTAGCAGACGACGTTGTGATTGACGCGGAACGCCTCGATCTCGTAGCCGTTCACGGAAAAATGCTGCGTGCTCCCCTCGATCTCCAGAAAACGGATCTCAAACGGCAGCTCCGGCGCGATCGTGCGCAGCGCGTTTACGACCCGCTCCAGGCCCTTTGGCCCGATCATCGTGAGCGGCTCCGTGCGCTCGGCGTTTCCCATCGTGAGCAGCATCCCCGGCAGGCCGCTGATGTGGTCGGCGTGGTAATGGGTAAAGCACATGACGTCGATCGGCTTTGCGCTCTGCCCCGCTTTTTTCATCGCGACCTGCGTCCCCTCGCCGCAGTCGATCAGCAGGCTGCTGCCGTTGTACCTCGTCAAAAGCGCGGTCAGCCACCGGTGGGGCAGCGGCATCATGCCGCCGGTTCCAAGCAAGCATACGTCTAACATGAATTTCCAGTTTCTTCCTTTCTATATTCAAAAATCATGCATCAAAAATTACGCATGAAACATCACACAAGCTCCGTCTGCGGGTATTTCTCGGTTGCGATCGCAAAGGTGCGCTTCCACTGTTCAAAGCAGCCCGGGCAGATATCCATCTCCTCGGCGATCCCGTCCTGCTCGGACAGATAGCCCCAGTTTTTCACGATGTGCAGATGATCCTCGTAGCGCCCGCCCTGACGGCTCAGCTCCATACCGCAGCAGTTGCAGAATATCCGGTCGTTCTTCTTCATTCTTTTATCCTCCCAAAACGTATTTTTGCTCTTCTGTCTGTAAGTCTATTGTAAGGATAAAGAACCTTTTTCGCCATAGGAAACTGCTGGCTCGCATGCCATTACGTAGGCGTCCTCGACGGGCCGCTCGTAAAAGCGCCGCCGCGTCCCCGCGATCACAAAGCCAAGCGATTCGTAGAGCCGGATCGCCGGCGTGTTTGAGACGCGCACCTCGAGAAAGATCTGCCGGATGCCCCGCTCCAAAAGCCGCACCGTAAGCGTCTCCAAAAGCCGTCTTGCCACGCCGCGCCTGCGCGCGCCCTCCGCAACCGCCACGTTTGTGATCTCCCCCTCGTCCAGCGCCAGGGATACCCCCGCATAGCCAAGCAGCGCTTCCCCGCGCGCTACGAGAAAGAGCGCGTCCTCCCTTTTAAGCGCCTCTGCAAAGCTGTTTTCGGACCACGGCATGGAAAACGTCACCGCCTCGAGCGCCGCCACCTCCGCCACGTCCGCCGCCGTCATCGGGCGGATCGCGATCTGACCGGGCACCGCTACTGCGGCTCCCGTCCGGCCGGCTCCCGCCGCCACCGCCGTCATGCGCCCGTATCCCCCGGAAGCAGGCCGGCGCCGTCCTGCCCGCCGTTTGCCGCCTGACGCTCGCGCTCCGCCTGCGAGAGACGAAGGTATTCCGGGCGGTGCACTTCTGCGCGCACGGTCAGGCCCTTTTTCATGTACTCACACGCCAGCGTCGCCACCGCGCCCGCGCGCTGCCGGTTCAGATGCGCCGGTGCGAACAAAAACGGCACGCGCACGCTTTCCTCCAGATATTCCCGGAACACCGGGACGCCATCGCCTAAAAATGTGACCTCGCGCCCAAGCGTATTTATCTTTTCCACAATCTCTGCGACGGGCACGGCGCACTGCGGCACAAGCACCTGCATATTTCCGCCCTCAAACGCATAGATACCGGTGTACGTCTGACTCCGCCGCGCGTCCATCAGCGGGACGACCACACCGGATGCACCCCACAGGTTGCAGGCGAGCGCGTCCACGGTCGGCACCTCCACGAGCGGCACATCCAGCGCAAGCCCCAGCCCCTTTGCGGTCGCGGAGCCGATGCGAAGTCCCGTAAAGGAGCCCGGCCCCTTTGCGACGGCGATCGCATCCAATGTCTTTAAATCCAGCTCGATCATCGCGGCGAGTGCATCCAGCATCGGAAGCAGCGTCTGCGAATGCGTCTTTTTATAGTTTACGGTGTACTCGCCGATCAGGCTGTCGTCCTCCACGACAGCCACGCTCGCCACAAGCCCCGAGCTCTCAAGCGCCAACAATTTCATGGCATCACCCGCCCCTCTCTGACCTCGCGCAGCGTGATCCTGCGGTAGTCGAAGCCTTTTTTTGGATCCTTCTCGATCAAAAGCTGCGTGCGCGCTTCCGGCAGCAGCTCCGAGATCTGCTCCGCCCACTCCACGAGACAGACGCCCGTCCCGTAAAAGCAGTCCTCGCAGCCGATTTCGTCCATCTCCCCGACGTCGCCGATGCGGTATACGTCAAAGTGGTAAAACGGGAGCCGCCCTCCGTCATACACCTGCAGGATCGTAAACGTCGGGCTGTTCACCGGCTCTGCGATGCCAAGCCCTGCCGCAAGCCCCTGCGCGAACACGGTCTTTCCGACGCCGAGGTCGCCGCTCAGCGTGTAGACCGCCCCCGGTTTTGCCTGCTCTCCAAGCCGTTTTGCGAGATCGAACGTCTCCTGCGCCGAATTTGTCTCAAATATCACAGCTTTTCCCTGCGCCAAATTTGTCTCATGAATCATTGCTTTCCCCTGCGCCGAATTTGTCTCAGAAATCATCGATTCCCTTTTTTCATCTTGAAACGATAGCTGTCCATGTGCGCCTTCGCCAGCTCATAGAGATCATCGTAGGCATCGCCGAGCTGCGCGCGCGGCACGACGTTCGCGCGGATGCGCCCCCCGTAGAGCAGCACCATGCGCTTCGTACTCACGATTTTGTAGAGCTGCTTCCAGGGCATCGTCACGCTCTGGTCGCCAAAGCTCGTCGTGATGCCCGTCTCATCGAATACATAGTGGACGGCGTTTCCGTAAACCTGCGAGCTCTTCATCTGCTTTTTTACCTTGCTGCGCAGATTAAACGGCACGTAGAGCAAAAGCAGCACCGCCGCCACAAGATATAATATGTTGTAGACCACGTCCTTGTCCCCCCAGGTCAGCACCGAGATGAGCGCGATCATCACCGCGAGCACAATCGAGAGGATGCCCTGCGAATTGTGGTAGACGTGGTAAAGGTTAAAGCGGTACATATCCTCAAAGGTCATCGTCACATCAAGCTCTATCTTTTTTTCGTCCATACAAACGGCTCCTTTGGCTGACGCGCGCTCCTCTCCCCCGGTGAGGGGAGATCAGGTGCACGCATAAAATAAGATCTGTGGTTAGTATAACATTTTCCGGCAAAAAAGAAAAGCCTTCTGTCATCTATATCCCCTTTAGCTCCCCTTTAAATCCCCTTCATGGTCAGCGCAATCCGCTTTTTCTCGAGATCCACCGAGAGCACCTTCACCTCCACGACATCGCCGACGCTGAGTGCCTCTAACGGGTGCTTGATAAAGCGGTCGCAGATCTGCGAGATATGCACAAGCCCGTCCTGATGGACGCCGATGTCCACAAACGCGCCGAAGTCGATCACGTTTCGCACGGTACCCTTCAACACCATGCCGGGCGTCAGGTCCTTCATCTCAAGCACGTCACTGCGCAAAATCGGGCGCGGCATGTCCTCCCGGGGATCCCTGCCCGGCTTTTCCAGCTCGGACAAAATGTCGGTAAGCGTCAGCTCGCCGATGCCTATCGTTTCGGCCAGCGCCTTTTTGTTTTTCACCTTTCTTGAAATCCCCTTCAGCTCGCCCGGCTTCCACGCATTCCTTTCGTAGCCGAGCTGCTCCAAAAGCTGCGCGGTGGCCCCGTAGCTCTCCGGGTGCACGCTCGTGGCATCCAGCGGGTTTTTGCCGCCTCGGATGCGTAAAAAGCCCGCGCACTGCTCGTACGCCTTTGGCCCGAGCTTTGGCACCTTCAAAAGCTCGTTCCTGCTCACAAAGCGCCCGTTTGCCTCCCGGTAGGCGACGATGTTTTTCGCGACCGTTTTCGTGATGCCCGAGATGTATTCCAGCAGCGAGGCGCTCGCCGTGTTTAAGTCCACGCCCACGCGGTTCACGCAGTCCTCCACCACGCCGCCGAGCGCCTCGCCGAGCTTTTTCTGGTTCATGTCGTGCTGGTACTGCCCGACACCGATCGCCTTCGGATCGATCTTTACAAGCTCCGCGAGGGGATCCTGCAGACGCCTTGCGATCGAGGCCGCGCTGCGCTGCCCGACGTCAAAATTCGGGAATTCCTCGGTCGCAAGCTTGCTCGCGGAGTAGACGGACGCGCCCGCCTCGTTTACGATGACGTACTGCACCGGCTTTTTCAGCTCCTTTAGAAGCTCCACGATGATCGTCTCCGACTCCCGCGATGCCGTTCCGTTGCCGACGGAGATGAGTGAGACGTCGTATTTGTCGATGAGCTGCTTTAAGATTTTTTTCGACTCCTCCACCTTGTTCTGCGGCGCGGTCGGATAGATGACCTTTGTGTCGAGCACCTTTCCGGTTGCGTCCACGACCGCAAGCTTGCAGCCGGTGCGAAACGCCGGATCCCAGCCGAGCACGACCTTTCCCGCGATCGGCGGCTGCATGAGAAGCTGTCCCAGATTTTTGCCGAACACACCGATCGCCCCGTCCTGTGCCTTCTCCGTCAGCTCCGCGCGCACCTCGCGCTCGATGGCGGGGGCGATCAGCCGGTCGTAGCTGTCCGCGATCACGTCACGAAGCAGCGGCGCCGTGTTCGGGTTGTCCCGCGTGATGACCTGCTTTTCCAGAAAGCGCAGGATATCCTCTACAGGCGCCTCCACCTTTACGGAGAGCACCTTGTTCGCCTCCCCGCGGTTGAGCGCTAAAATCCGGTGCCCGGCAAGCTTGCTCACCGGCTCCGAAAAGTCGTAGTACATCTCGAAGACCGATTTCTCTTCGGCATTTTTTGCCTCGGAGCGCACGACGCCCTTTTTCACGGTCATCTCCCGGATGCGGATGCGGTAATCCGCCTCGTCCGAAATCGACTCCGCGACGATATCCATCGCGCCGGCAAGTGCTTCCTGTGCGCTTGCCACCTCCTTCTCCCCGCTCACAAAGCTCTCCGCCTCTTCCAGCATCGGCTTTTTCGTCATCTGCAAGAGCAGAATATTCGCGAGCGGCTCCAGGCCCTTTTCCTTTGCCACCGTCGCGCGCGTGCGCCGCTTCGGACGGTACGGGCGGTACAGATCCTCCACGACGACAAGCGTCTGCGCCGCTAAAATCTGCGCCTTCAGCTCCTCTGTCAGCTTGCCCTGTTCCTCGATGGTC
>CAMTZV010000062.1 GCA_947086625.1 uncultured bacterium
ATATGATTTTGACTTCCTGCAATACTCCCGCGCCTTTTTCGTGGATATTCGGACAGAGCAGAGGGGGGATCCGCAGTATGGACGAATTTTTCAAGACCGCAGGCATGAAACCGGCAGGAAAAGTGGTGTGTACAAATGCAAAGAATAAGAAAGAACTGTCTAAGCGGATAACAAAAAAGATTGAGAGGTGTCTGAAATGAAATTATCCCGAAAAAGAATCCTGTTGTTTACAGCAATTCTTCTTTTCCTTATTGGTTTGACTTTTATGGCGGTTTATCTGAAAAGTGTAGCAGATTATAAAAGGGCAGTAAAAGAAACGACGTTTAGTAATTTAGATATTTCAAATGTTCCCGACGGAGTTTATATCGGAGAATATGACGTGGATTTTGTTTATGCCAAAGTAGAAGTAACGGTTCAAAACGGTGTAATTACAAACATTGATATTCTGAAGCATAAAAATGGGCGTGGAAGCCGCGCAGAAGTTGTTGTAGACAGAATTGTTGAAGAACAGAAAATAGAAGTTGACGCTGTATCGGGGGCAACAAATTCAAGCACTGTCATTAAGAAAGCTGTTGAAAATGCCCTAACGGGAGAAAAATAGAAAATGAACGGGAAAACAGAGTGGATTTATTGCCCTGTCTCCCCTTTTACTGTCCGAAATGTAAACAGGAAAATTTGATTGACGTAAAAGAATTACATATAACCGTTATTAAGAAATAATTTGAATAATGTTAAGAGCCAGACGCATATAAGACGCAGAGCCGACAGATTTGTGAGAAGATCACAGTTTTGTCGGCTCTCTTTATGTTCAAAAAAGCTATTTCTATAAAGTCAGCAGATTGTATATTGCGGCTAATAAAGGAAATCGTGATGAAATGCAAAATATGTCAACAACAAAATCGGGTAGCCATTGACCTGCCAAAAAAAGCCGAGCCATTAGCAAGGGCTATTACTCCTATGGATATGAATACACACATCATGTAGTATGTCTTAATAACTCATATTACCCGAATGCCTGTACCGCATTATGCTGTATGGGCGTTTGTTGTGATAGCCCCCTACTGGGAAGAAAGACGTGAAAAAAGCAATTACTTCTCGCACGTCTTTTGCTGCATCCTGTTTGTCAGCGTTAATGATTAAGTAAGTTCCTATACTTCCTTATCACCGTAAACATCAGTGTTTGCGGGTTTTTTGTTTAAAGATTCAGCCTTGAAAGAGGCGCCATAGATCGCATGGCTGCAAAGAGAGGCATGTGAGTGTTGGGACTTCTGTAAATTTTTTTCATGCACCTTGCGTAAATCCCCCAAAGTGGATATACTATATAAGTAAGAAAGTAAGAACTTCCAACATTCAAACTTAAAAAGGAGATGATTCTATGCTGGCAGAATTACGCCAAAAAGCCCAGGTCACGATACCAAGAGAAATCATTGTCAAGCTCGGCCTGTCAGAAGGTGACAAGCTGGACATTTTCGAGAAAGACGGTTCCATCTGCATCATGCCGGTAGTCGTCTACCCGAAGAAATATCTGAGCGAGCTCAAAGAAGAAATCAGCGGTGTAAAGGCAAAGCTCGCATCCGGGGAACAGCCGGTCTTTGACAGCGTGGACGCCCTGTTTGACAAATTGGAGGCAGAATAATGGCGTATGAATTACCTTTACGCCCCGTTTCCAAACTGGAACTTCTGGCTGAAAATCCTTTCCATCCGTCGCTGCGGACCAAACGCATCCAGGGCACCACGGACCTTTTCGAGTGCAGCGTCAACATGGACATCCGCATTATCTGGTAGGCAGTGTCAAGTATTATGATACAATATCAAAAAAATGCTGAAATTATCCCGCTTTAAGGCATGTGTGTCCTTGGCAGTCGAGGGTATAGGTTATTACAATACAGCCCACCATACTGACTGATAATCTGCTGTGCAATCTTTGGATTGCATTTGCTGATCTTTACTGGAAACTGTAAGCGTTTCTCATAGTTCCACATTTACACTCGCCTCCTTCCCAGGGTGCGGGGCATACGCCCCAGTTGAACTGACCGACGCCGTTTGCGGAGCGGCCGAGCATGGAATCGATTGTCAGGGGGTAGAACAGCCGGCCGAACTCATCCAGAAGCTGCACGCGGCGCTCCTGCAGCTGAGTAAACAGCTCCATGCCGTGCATACAGTCGGGGTGGGTGTCCAGATAGAGCGTGAGATCGTTGAGCGCGAAGCTCACCTGATTGATCTCCGTCATCATGGCCTCCTGCTTGGAGGAGCAGTTTTTCGGGGGACAGGGCATGTTGGAAGCTGCCCAGAATTCCAGGTTTAAATCGGGAAAGATCGTACCGTTGCAGAGCGCCGTACACCAGTCGTACAGGTCGCCCCATTGCTGCATCGGGATATCTGCCATTGCGTACTTCTGGCACTGGCAGCTGCAGCGATCCTGTTTGTACATGAGGATTCCTCCTTATTATTGATTTTATAGATACTAATAGTTTATACTGGAAAAAAAATATTGTGCAAAAGGATGGGAATGAATGGAGCGGTTATCTTTTAATTTGGAGCCGGGCGTTGGAGGTGCGGCTGTGGGAGAACAGGCCCCGGATCGCAGGCAGGATATGGAGCAGGACATGGAATTTGAACTGGCGCCAATGGAGGGGCTCACAACCTATATTTACCGGAGCACGTTTGAAAAATATTACGGAGGCATTGCACGCTATTACACGCCGTTTCTGGCGAGTAAGCATCTGAGCAGCCGGGAGAAAAACGAGGTGCTGCCCGAGCACAACGAGGGGATGCGGCTCATCCCGCAGATCTTATCAAACCGGGCGGAGGAATTTCTGGAAATTGCGCGGGCGCTTGCGGGCTACGGATATGACTGCGTGAATCTAAACCTGGGCTGTCCGTCCGGCACGGTCGCGGCAAAGCGCAGGGGCGCGGGCTTTCTGGCGGCGACGCAGGAGCTGGATGCGTTTCTGGAGGAAATCTTTGACAAATGTCCGCTGCAAATCTCGATCAAGACCCGCATCGGCATCCGCGACGAGGCCGAGTGGGAGAGCATCCTGCGCATCTATGAAAAATATCCGATTGCAGAGCTGATCGTCCACACGAGACTACAGACGGATTTCTATAAGCATCCGGCAAGACCTCACACGTTTCGCGCGGCGAAGCGGCTTTCAACGCCGCTTTGCTACAATGGGGATATCGATTCCGGGGAGGCGTACCGGGCGCTTTGCGCGGCGTATCCCGATTTGAGACGCGTGATGATCGGGCGGGGGCTGGCGGCGGACCCGGAGCTTCTCGAAGTGCTTCACGGCGCGCCGAGGCGCGATGCGGGCCGCCTGCGAAGCTTCCTCTCCGACATCTGCGACCGCTATATTGCGGAGATGTCCGGCGGCGAGCGAAACACGCTCTACAAGCTCAAGGAAATCTGGGTGCATCTCGCATCGAGCTTTCCGGGGGCGGAAAAATATGTCAGAAAGATCAAAAAGGCGAACCGGCTCGTGGAGTATGAAGCGGCGGTGGACACGCTGTTTGCGGCGTGCGAGTACGCGGGCGTGCAGTGACGCGGCGCAAAACCGGCGCGAAAGCTTTCGTCCGCGATTCCCTTTACAAAAGTCGAAAATTATCGTATACTTAGAGCGCCCTGTCGATGACAGGCGCATAGTCGGAAACGCATGGAACAGACGTGTTTTCGACCCATCTATACTGCAGACCGCCAGAATTTGCAGTAACGCAGACCGAGATGTGCTTGGCTGGTGGTCTGCAGTCGGGGCATACTGAAAATTTAAGTGATGTGCAGTATATTTTCTGGAAAAACAAGAAGGCAGGAATACAATATGAGACAGATGACAGAGATCCGCTGGCATGGCAGAGGCGGCCAGGGCGCAAAGACGGCCGCGCTGCTTCTGGCGGACGTGGCGTTTAATATCGGGATGCATGTACAGGGCTTTCCTGAGTACGGCCCGGAGCGTATGGGCGCGCCGATCACCGCTTATGACCGCATCAGCGCGAAGGAGATCCGTGTGCATTCCAACATTTACGAGCCCGATTTTGTGGCGGTCGTGGACGACACGCTGCTGCATTCGGTGGACGTGACGAAGGGCTTAAAGGAGGACGGCGCGATCCTCATCAACACCGGGCGGAAAAAGGAGCAGCTTTTGCCGCTGTTAAACGACTATAAGGGAAAGGTCTACGTGATCGACGCCCGAAAGGTCTGTATGCAGACACTCGGAAAATATTTCCCGAATACCCCGATGCTGGCGGCGATGGTGAAGATTTCAGGGGTGATGGAAAAGAACGTTTTCTTAAAGGAGATGGAATGCTCCCTGCAACATAAATTTGCGCGCAAGCCGGAGGTGCTCGAGGGCAATCTGGCGGCGCTTCGGATGGCGTTTGAGGAGGTGTGCTGATGGCGGAGTTAAAGCAGAGCGGGCTGGCGGAATTTATCAACGAGACGACGCCGTGGCACGGTTTGACCGAGGGCCTTCAGATCTACGAGCCCGCGACCTCAAGGCAGTTTCACACCGGGGAATGGCGCACGAACACGCCCGTCTGGGACACGTCGAAATGCAAGCAGTGCCTGCTGTGCGTGCCGTACTGCCCGGACAGCTCGATCCCGGTCGTGGGCGGCAAGCGGCAGGATTTTGACCTCGACCACTGCAAGGGCTGTGGTATCTGCGAGAAGGCATGCCCCTTTACGGCGATCTCGATGAAGGAGGGAAAGTAGATGTTAAAGACACGTATGTCCGGCAACGAGGCGGTTGCACATGCGATCCGCCAGATCAATCCCGATGTCATGCCGGCATTTCCGATCACTCCCTCGACGGAGATCCCGCAGTTTGTGGCGTCGATGATCGCAAACGGCGAGATCGACACGGAGTTTATCCCGGTGGAGAGCGAGCACAGCTCCATGAGCGCGGCGATCGGCGCGAGTGCGGCGGGGGCGCGGACGCTGACGGCGACGTCCTCGTGCGGCCTTGCGTTCATGTGGGAGGTTTTGTATGTGGCGGCGTCAAGCCGTCTGCCGATCGTGATGGCGGTTGTAAACCGCGGGCTGACCGGGCCGCTCAACATCAACGCGGAGCACTCCGACAGCATGGGCGCAAGGGACTCCGGCTGGATTCAGATCTATGCGGAGAACAACCAGGAGGCTTACGACAATTTTTTGCAGGCATACCGCATCGCGGAGCATCCCGACGTGAAGCTGCCGGTCATGATCTGCCAGGACGGGTTTATCACGAGTCATGCAGTGGAAAATATCACGCTCTGGGATGACATGAAGATGAAAAAATTCGTGGGCGAATATGAGCCGCAGCACTATCTCCTGCGGGAGGACGAGGTGATGGCGGTCGGCCCTTACGCGGCGTCCGGCTACTGCATGGAGGCGAAAAAGGCGCAGGCGGAGGCGATGAAGCGGGCGAAGCAGGTCATATTGGACGTGGCGAAGGAATTTGAGGCCATCACCGGGCAGTCCTACGGCTTCTTTGAGGGATACCGCATGGACGACGCCGAGTACGCGATCGTGGCGATCGGATCGGTGTGCGGAACCGCAAAGGACGCGGTAGACGCGATGCGGGAGCGTGGGCTTCGGGCCGGGCTTTTGAAAATCCGCGTGTTCCGGCCGTTCCCGGCGCAGGAGATCGCGGACGCGCTGAAAAACTGCCGGGCGGTTGCGGTCATGGACCGCGCCGAGGGCTACAACGCGGTCGGCGGGCCGCTGGGCGCGGAGGTCATGGCGGCGCTTTACCGCGCGAAGGCGAAGGCCGAGGCCGTGAACATCATGTACGGCCTGTCCGGGAGAGACGTGCGCGTGGAGGATGTCGAGAAGCTGTTTGACGAGCTGGTGCGGCTTGGTGACGGTGAGCAGGTTTACAGTGAGACATGCCCGTATATCGGATTGAGAGAGTAGGTGGCAAGGTGGTACAGAAAACATTTAACTATAAAGAACTGCAGAGCCGCCCCGAGCGCCTTGCGCCGGGACACCGCATGTGCGCGGGCTGCGGCGGGACGATCGCGGTGCGAAACGTCTTGAAGGCGCTGCACCCTGGGGATAAGGCGGTGATCGGCAATGCGACCGGATGCCTTGAGGTTTCCTCTTATATGTATCCTTACACAGCATACGAGGACAGCTACATACACAACGCCTTCGAGAACGCGGGTGCGACGCTCTCCGGCGTGGAGACGGCGTACCGGGCGCTCAAAAAGAGGGGAAAGCTGAAGGAAAACTACAAGTTTATCACGTTCGGCGGCGACGGCGGCACGTACGATATCGGTATGCAGTCGCTCTCGGGCGCGATGGAGCGCGGGCATGATCTGGTGTATGTCTGCTACGACCACGGCGCGGACATGAACACCGGCATCCAGCGAAGCTCCGCGACGCCGCAGTTTGCGGACACGACGACGACCCCAAGCGGCAAAAAGTCTGACGGAAAGCCGCAGGGGCGAAAGGATCTGGCGGCGATTATGGCGGCGCATGGCATCCCCTATGTGGCGCAGACGACGTTTATCGGAAACATGAAGGATCTCTACGTGAAGTCGGAGAAGGCGATCTACACGGAAGGGCCTGCGTTTTTGAATATTATGGCGCCCTGCCCGCGCGGCTGGAAGTACGACGCGCCGGATCTGATTGAGATCTGTAAGCTGGGCGTGGAGACGTGCTACTGGCCGCTGTTTGAGGTCGCGGACGGCAAGTGGATCTTAAACTACGAGCCGAAACGGAAGCTGCCCGTTGAGGACTTTTTGAGGAGGCAGGGGCGGTTTCAGCATCTGTTTGCGCC
This sequence comes from uncultured bacterium, assembly GCA_947086625.1. GTDB lineage: Bacteria > Bacillota > Clostridia > Lachnospirales > Lachnospiraceae > W0P33-017. The sequence continues at coordinate 6,756 of CAMTZV010000062.1, forward strand.
GGACGGCGGGCACCTGATCGCGGCGTTTCAGGCAGAAGTCGACAGGCGCTGGGAGGAGCTTTTAACCCGCTGCAACGCGTAGGCCGTCGGGGATAAGGGAGAGAGAAATATGGACAATATCAGGGAAACACATCTGGTCAGAACAAACAATCTGCTGTTTTTAGCGCATTTAATCGCGACGGTTTTCGGCTTTGTCGGGCTGATGTCACAGCTGAAAATGTCCGGCCTTGCGCCGGCCATGAGCATGATCCCGCTGGCGGTGACGATTCTCGTCTTTGCGGGAGGCGTGTTCATGTATGTGCGATACAAAAAGACGCTCGTCTATGCGCAGTATGTCGGCATCGCCTACGGCGTGGTCTATATCGTAATGCTGCTTCTCGCGTCGACCTCGAACACGTTTCCCTACATGATCCCGTTTCTGACAATCATCATGCTTACGCTGGACAAAAAGCTCATCCGCATCACGGCCGTCATGTTTCTGGCGGCAAACGTCATCCGGGCGGCGCTCACGATGTCCGGGGCTGCGGCGGTTCAGGACGCCATCGAGCCGGTCATGATCGAGA
>CAMTZV010000063.1 GCA_947086625.1 uncultured bacterium
GCAAAGGAGGTTCCGGCGGACGGCAATATCCCGTTGACGTCGGAGTATTTCCCTGATGCGTGGTTTATGGATCAGGTAACGGTTTATGACAAAAATAAGGACGGTTTTTTGTCGTCGGAGGAAATCGCGGCGGTCACGGATATATGGTGCAGCTCAGATCTGACAGATTTTTCTCAGATACAGTATTTCACAAATCTCAGGGAATTAACCGTGAAGAATGCGGATGAAGATATGAGACATGATATCTGGGTAGGCGAAGATCTGGATCTGACAGTTTTTCCCGGTCTGGAATATGTGAGCCTGTATCTGGATTCTGGGAAAGCGCCTGCGGATGGAGCGAATATTCAGATTAAAATATCCGGGTTGGAGAAGCTGAAAAGCTTTCGCGTACACGACAGCGCATTCGAGAAAGACGAAACTTACAGCGGCTCTCATGCGAAGATCGCGGCCATAGATTTTCGGAATACGAAAGCGATGGAGGAGGTAGTTGTTTCTGATGTGCAGGGTGTTATTTTTGATGATACGAATCAGATAAAGAAAATTTATCTGGCAAATGTTGCGCAGATTGCAGCGGATCAATTTGATGGTTTTGGAAAGCTGGAAAGCCTCTCGCTCTGGGCCAATGTTCCGGGTTTTACACAGATTGACCTGAAAGGGGCTGACGCCATTACGGAGCTGACCCTGAAAAACAAGTATCTCGAACAGGTAAAAATTTCCGGGAAAAGCCAGCTAAAGACGGTGGAAATTCAGAGTGACCTGTTGAGGGATATTGATTTGTCGCTTATGCCGGGCCTTACAAGGCTGGTCTTAGAATGTCCGGGATTGGAGAAAATTGATCTCTCAGCGGCGAACGCGCTGGAATGGGTGTCTGTCCAGAGCGATGTATTGAGTGATCTTGTCGTATCAGAGAATCAGGAACTGAAAGACCTGAGAATAAAAGCGGGTGCATTGGCGTCTTTGAACGTTAGCAAAAATGCGGCTCTTGAAGAGCTTTCCATCGAATCAGGCCTGCTGAAAAAGCTGGATCTGAAAAAGAATAAAAAGCTGCAGCAGCTCTCGGTAGCATGTAAAAAAATGACTTCGCTGGATTTATCCGCCAACACAAAACTGACATGGCTGTCTATTGACGGTACACCGTTAAAATCACTGAATCTGTCAAAGCTGAAGGAGCTGGGGCAGCTGTATTTTCAAAATAACACAAAGCTCTCAAAGCTGGATGTATCGAAAAACACGAAGCTGCGGACGTTAGAAGTGGAGAAGACGGCCATAAAATCGCTCGATGTATCAAAGCTGACAAAGCTCGATATGCTAAAAGTAACCGGAAACAAAAAGCTGACGAAGCTCGACCTGTCGAAAAACAAAAAATTATCCTATGTGGATGTGAGCAACAATGCGCTCAAGACATTAAAGCTGGGTTCAAAGGCAAAGATCAGCTATCTGAACTGCTCAAAAAACAAACTGACGACGCTGAATGTGCCCCAGTTGCCGTATTTGTCGGAGCTTGTCTGCGACAAAGAGGTGAAGGTGAAGGGCTATAAGGGGAAGATCACGAGAGTGTAAGCGTTCCTGTTACATCGGTTTTCACCTTTTATGCGAGGGGCGGAAACTGGTGTGTAAAAGCGGAGGGGTACAATGAAAAAAATACATGCATGGTTCGGCCTGATATGCTTTCTGGCAGCGCTGCTTTTTCCGGCAGCTGTGGCGCAGGCAAAGGAGATCCCGGCGGACGGCAAGATTCCGCTGACGTCAGAATATTTTCCAAACGAATGGTTTTTAAAATATCGGGCGCAGACGTATGACAAGGATAAAAACGGATATCTGTCGCCCGATGAAATTGCGGAGGTCACGGCACTTAGTTGTGCCGTAGACCTGCAGGATCTCACATCGATCCAGTATTTTACAAATCTGCGCGAGCTGAAGCTGGACAGGATCGATGAGGTAACGTTCAGGGATGGTGTCTGGGTTGGGACAGATATCGATTTAACGGTGTTTCCGAATCTGGAAAGCGTTTACATATCTCTGGATACAGGGAAAGCGCCCGCCGGTTCGCCAAAAGTTCAGATCAAAGCGTCCGGGCTGACACATTTAAAAAGTATACAGGTCGTGGACGAAATTTCAGGAACAGAGTGCAATTTTGACGGCTCCAATGCAAAGATCGATGTGATCGATCTGAGGGGAACACCTGCGCTGGAAACTGTAAAAATTTCGGATGCAGAGGGTGTCATTTTTGATGATAACAATCAAATCAGGGACATTCAGATTATCAATATGCAGGAGATTCCGAGTAAGCAGATCGGAACGTTCAGGGAGCTGGAACGCCTGTATATCTGGGCGAATTTACCGGATTATACATCACAGGATGTATCGCAGAACCATGCCCTGACAAACCTTGAGATAAAAAACGATTATCTGAAAACGGTGGCGCTTGCAGGAGCCGACCTTATATCATCTGTAACGCTGGAAAGCCGCAGGCTTACGGATATAGATTTTTCAAAGAATAGAAATCTTGCAAGAATTTGTCTTGATTGTCCGATGCTGGAAACGTTGCATACGGAAGAAAATACAAAGCTTTATTATCTTACGGTTTCTTCCACACAGCTTCATTCAATCGATATCAGGAAAAATGTAGAACTGGAAACCTTGAGCTTGATATGCGGCGAATTAAATGCGCTTGACATTGGGCAAAATAAAAATTTGGATTATCTGTATTTGTATTCGAATGTCATAAACAAACTGGATTTAAGGAAAAATAAAAAACTGACAGATCTCTCCGTGCTTTGTAAGAGGGTCAATTTACTGAACTTATCCGGCAACACAAAATTGTCACGGTTAGTAATTGACAAAACGCCAGTGAGTTCATTAAATCTCTCAAAGCAAAAGAAGCTGACAGCTCTCCATATCAGTAACAACCATAAATTAAAAAGGCTGGATTTGTCGTGCAATGAGCAGTTGCATGATCTGACAATCGAAAATACGTGGTTGAAGACAGTGGATACGTCAAAACAAAAGAAATTGCGCTGGTTTCTTTTCAGAGACAACAAAAAACTGGCACAGGTGGATTTGCAAAATAATAAATCGTTGATTTGGCTGGTTGTCAATGGAAGCAAAAAGCTGACAGCTCTGGATTTGGCGAATAACAGGAAATTGCAGACGGCAGACGTAAAAAACAATGCATTAAAGACGTTAAAGCTCGGAAGTAAACCGAGCATGAAGTCTCTGGATTGTTCGAAAAACAAGCTGACATTGCTCGACCTGTCGAAGGCGACGTTTCTGCAGGAGCTTATCTGCGACAAAGAGGTGAAGGTGAAGGGCTACAAGGGGAAGATCAAGCGTATTTAGCATATCTGTCCGGGAGGGCTGGATTGCGGCTTTTTTCCTCCGCCGTCAGGTGAGGGACAAAAGCTGCGGCAAACAGGAGGCGGCTCATGAAAATCATGAAAAAATCTATACTGGCAGGCGCGCTTTTGATGAGTGCGGCATTATTCTTTGTTCCGGCGGATACGGCGCAGGCAAAGGAGGATTCGGCGGACGGCAACATTCCGCTGACAGCCGGGTATTTCCCGGATGAATGGTTGTTAAAGGAAGCGAAAACATATGACAGCGATGCGGACGGCGTTCTCTCGCCGGAGGAGGTGGCACAGGTCACGTCGATTTCGTGCAGGAAGGATGTCTCAGATTTTTCGCAGATTCAATATTTTACGAATTTGAAGCATCTGAGCTTTGGCGTGCAGGATGAAGATGAATGGTACGGCGTATGGGCCGGCGGCGATCTGGATCTGACCGTATTTCCAAATCTGGAAAGCTTCTGGATGTGGGTGGATTCATCGAAAGGCCCGTCGAAAAACCGGATGATCGAGATCGACCTGTCAGGATTGGAGCATTTGAAAAGCGTAACGATTCTGGACTGGGCGCTGTGGCTGGGAGATTACGATGCTTCCAGAATACGGATCAGCGTTGCGGATTTGCGGGATACTCCGGCATTAGAGTCTGTGGATATTGAGGATGTTTTGCACATACTGATGGATGAGGCGGCTGGGGTGAATAATCTTCATCTGTGGGATGTCGGTGCGATACCGGCGACACAGATTTCCACCTTTGCGAAGCTGGAGCGGCTCTCAATCCGGGCAGATATACCGGAATTTACGTCGCTGGATCTCTCAAAGTGCCCGCTGCTCACAAATTTATGGATTATGAATGACGATCTGGACACACTCGTGACCTCCGGGGCAGATAGCCTGCAAAAGATGTGGATTGAGAGCAGTGCATTGACCGACATGGACGTGTCCGCGAATGCGGAGCTTAAGGATCTCCAGTTAGACTGTTCAAAGCTGGAAACGCTGAACGTGACGGAAAATCGGAAGCTGGAAGAATTGAAGGTATCTTCAGAGCGCCTGGCGGCGGTCGATGTCGGGAATCAGGTGGAACTGACGTACCTGTCGCTGACCGCGGGCCGGCTGGAGGCGCTGGACGTCGGGAAAAACGCGAGGCTGACACGGCTGACGGTTGATTCCGACCAGTTAGAGGCACTGGACGTCAGTAGAAACGGGGAGCTGGAATATCTGCATGTCGGCTCAAAGCGAATGACAGAGCTGAATTTGGAGGGAAATAAGAAGCTGAATGATCTTTCCCTGAGATGTGTGAAGCTCTCCTCGCTAAAGCTGTACTCCGACAGGACGTTGCGCTATCTGACGGTGGAAAAAACACCGCTGACGCCGCTGCATCTGTCTGCGCTGACAGGATTGTATCGTCTCTATATTTATGAAAATACCGGACTGAAAAAGCTGGTATTGCCTGCACTGCCGGAATTGGTGGATCTTCGGGTGATCGGGACCAAAAATCTGGCAAAGCTGGATCTGTCGAACTGTCCGACAATTCGGTTCCTTTGGGTGGAGAATACGTCCCTGAAATCGTTGAGTATGCCGAAGCAAATAAAGCTTATTAGTCTGGATGTGATCGGGAACAGGAAGCTGACGAGCCTGAATCTTTCAAAAAATAAGGTAGTTTCTCATTTGAAAGTGACCGGAAATAAAAAGCTGGGCAAGCTCGATCTCTCAAATATGAAAGATCTGTCTTTGCTTGCAGACGTCAGCGACAACGCGTTGAAAACGTTGAAAATCGGAACAAAGAAGTACATGGATTATCTGAACTGCTCGAAAAACAAGCTGAAGACGCTTGACTTGTCGGGGGCGACGTGGCTGAGAGAGCTGGTCTGCGATAAGGGCGTGAAGGTGAAGGGCTACAACGGCGAGATCAAACGGATATAGCGCGCGAATGGACGCGCATAAAAACGGAGGCTGGATTCGATACCAGACTCCGTTTTTTAAACCCTAATTTAAGTTTTTCACAGCGGTCGAGAGCATGAGCTTGATGCGGTTGAGCTGGTTCACCTCGCTCGCCCCGGGATCGTAGTCGATCGCCACGATGTTCGCCTCGGGGTAGCGGTGGCGGATCTTTTTGATGACGCCCTTTCCGACGATGTGGTTTGGCAGGCAGGCGAAGGGCTGCGTGCACACGATGTTTTTCGCGCCCATGTGGATGAGCTCCATCATCTCCCCGGTCAGAAACCAGCCCTCACCGGTCTGGTTGCCGATGGAGACGATCGGGGCGGCGTATTTTGCCAGCTCGTCAATTTTCGCCGGAGGGTCGAAGTGCTTGCTCTTTTCAAACGCGGAGCGCGCCGCGGAGCGCAAAAACTCGAGCGCTTTGATGCCGAGCAGCGAATTGCGGGCGGTCTTTTTGCTCATGCCAAGCTCCTCGGCCTTGAACTTGTTGTTGTAGAGGCAGTAGAGCAGAAAGTCCAGAAGGTCGGGAACGACGGCTTCCGCTCCCTCTGCCTCCAAAAGTTCGGCGAGGTGGTTGTTCGCCTCGGGGTGGAACTTCACGAGGATCTCGCCGACGATGCCCACCCGGGGCTTCCTTTCGCCCGTGCGGGGCAGCTCGTCAAACTCTTTGATGATCTGGCGGCACATCCAGTTGAACTTGCGGTGGGAGAGCATGTGCTCCTCCGAGACAAACTGTGAGACGCGCCGCTTCCACTTGCGGTGCAGCCGGTCCGCCGCGCCCGCCTCCTTTTCGTAGGGGCGCGTCGCGTACAGGCAGCGCATGAAGATATCACCGAAGACGGCGGCGTAAAGCCCGCGCTGCAAAAGCTTTGGCGTGAACGTAAAGCCGGGGTTTTTCTCCAGACCGACCATGTTGATGGAGATGACCGGAATCTGCGGGTAGCCCGCCTTTTCCAGCGCCCGGCGGTAAAAGCCGATGTAGTTGCTGGCGCGGCAGCCGCCCCCCGTCTGGGAGATGATGACTGCGGTTTTGTCGAGGTCGTAATCGCCGCTCTCGATCGCGTGCATGAGCTGTCCGACGACGATGAGCGAGGGGTAGCAGGCGTCGTTATTCACGTAGCGCAGCCCGGAGTTCACCGCCTCCTGTGCCGAGACGTCCGGGATGACGAGATTGTAGCCCGCGGAGCGGAAGGCCGGAAGCAAAAGCTCAAAATGGATCGGCGACATCTGCGGACAGAGGATCGTGTACGTCTCGCGCATTTTTTCGGTAAAGACGACGCGGTTGTGGCTTGCGGGTTTGATCGTGCGCGCTTTCGGCGTGTTCTCCCGCACACGGATCGCCGCCAGCAGCGAGCGCACGCGGATGCGCGCCGCGCCGAGGTTGTTCACCTCGTCGATCTTTAAGCACGTATAAATTTTTCCGGACTTTGTCAGAATGTCGCTCACGCAGTCGGTTGTCACCGCGTCCAGACCGCAGCCAAAGGAGTTGAGCTGGATGAGGTCGAGGTTTTCCGTTTTTTTCACAAAGTTCGCCGCGGCGTAAAGCCTTGAGTGGTACATCCACTGGTCCATGACGATGAGCGGCCGCTCGACGTCCCCGAGATGCGAGATCGAATCCTCGGTGAGCACGGCAATGCCGTAGGAATTGATAAGCTCCGGGATGCCGTGGTTGATCTCGGGGTCGACGTGGTAGGGCCGTCCGGCCAAAACAATGCCGTGCCTGCCCGTGTGATCGAGGTAGCGCAGTGTCTCCTCGCCTTTTTTCTGCATCAGCCTGCGGACGCGGGAGAGCTCCCTCCATGCCATGCGCGCGGCACGGGTTGTCTCAGCCGCGGGAACGGAAAATTCTTTCTCGAACACCTCACACAATTTCTCTGACAGGGCTTCGATGCTTGCGAAAGTTAAAAACGGATTTAAGAATCGAACGTCCCCGGACGTGATCTCGTCCACGTTGTTTTTGATGTTTTCCGCGTAGGAGGTGACGATGGGGCAGTTGTAGTGGTTGCCGGCATCCTCAAATTCATGCCG
>CAMTZV010000064.1 GCA_947086625.1 uncultured bacterium
TATGCCGAAGGAATACTATGAAGCGACGGTGGAGCTGCCGTTCGAGCAGATCACGGTTCCGGTTCCGGCCGCGTACGACGAGATCTTAAAGATGATGTACGGCGACTACATGCAGCTGTTAAATGTGGGCGGCGGGCATGAATACCCGTTTTACCGCGGGCAGCAGGAGCAGGTGGAGCAGTGGCTGAGGGAGCATTCTTAAGGCCGGTTGAAAGGAGTAACGGATCAATGATTACATTCGACGAGCGTTTTTTTGAGGCAGAGGTGCGAAACGGCTTCCGGGTCCCGTCCATGATGAAGCACAGCTGGGCGGCGGATCTGGAGCTTTTGAGCGAGATCGACCGCATCTGCAAAAAGCACGGCATCCAGTATTTTGCAGACTGGGGCACACTGCTTGGCGCGGTGCGCCACAAGGGCTACGTGCCGTGGGACGACGATATCGATATCGGGATGAAGCGGCCGGATTACGAGCGCTTCTGGCGCGTTGCAAGGGAGGAGCTGCCCGCGGGCTGGCAGGTGATCAATGCGTATACGGACGATGATTATATGTCCGTAAATACAAAAATATCAAACGGTGACACGATGCAGTTTTCACAGGAGCATCTGAATCGGTTTCACGGCTGCCCATTTGTAAACGTAATAGACATCTTTCCGATCGATTACGTCCCGCGTGTCAAGGAGGAGGAAGAGATGCAGATCGAGCTCGTGAACATCGTCAATAATGCGGCGATACACATGCACGACCCCGACACGGACGAGGCGTCGTTTTGGGAGACCGTGCGGATGATCGAGACGATGTGCGGCGTCACCTTCAACGACACGCAGCCGATCTTCCAGCAGCTTGCGATACTCGGGGAACAGCTCTGCGGCCTGTACGGGCCGGACGATGCGGACTATCTGACGGCGATGCACCGGCTGATCGGCGGACAGCCCTACTATGTCTCGAAGGCGGCATACGACGAGGCGGTCATGATGCCGTTTGAAAATATCGAGATCCCGGTTCCGGTCGGCTACGATGAGATTTTGAAGTTCAAATACGGCGACTACATGCAGATGATAAACTGCGGGGGCGCCCACGACTATCCGTATTACAAAGAGCAGGCGGAAGTTTTAAGAAACATGCTGATCGAGAATAACATCCCGCTCTCCGCCTTTTATTTTGAGGAGTAGGCGTTATGGGGCTTTCGATGGAGATATCAATGAAGCTTTCGGTCTGTATCATCACGAAAAACGAGCGTGAAAATCTGAAAAAATGTCTCGAGGCGTTGAAGCCGTATCCGTTTGAGCTCGTGGTCGTGGACACCGGCTCGACGGACGGGACTTACGGGCTGGCGCGGCAGTTTACCGACGCGCTCTACTCCTTTGTGTGGTGCGACGACTTTGCGCGGGCAAAAAACTATGCCGTCTCGAAGGCGACCCATGATCTGGTGCTCGTGCTCGACAGCGACGAGTGTGTGACGGCGCTTGACGTAAGCCGGCTGAAGGAGCAGTGCAGGCTTCATCCGGATGCAGTCGGAAGGATCCTGCGGCGCAATTTTATGTACTGCGGCGAGGAGATCCGCTCCGGCGTCGAGTATTTGAACCGGCTGTTTGACCGGCGAAGGTTCCGGTATGAGGGGCGCGTGCACGAGCAGCTTGTGAGAATTGACGGCGGGGGCGCGGATATCGAGACGTATGTGACCGGCATCGAGGCGGACCACAGCGGCTATCTGCTGCGCCCGGAGGAAAAGCAGAAAAAAGCGGAACGTAATCTCTCGCTCCTGAAGCGGATGCTGGAGGATGAGGGCGAGGAGCCGTATCTGCTCTATCAGCTCGGAAAGAGCTGCTATATGGCGGAGCGCTACGGGGAGGCGGCGGCGTATTTCGGAAGAGCGTTGTCCTATGATCTGAACGAACGGCTGGAATACGTGGTGGACATGGTCGAGACGTACGGCTATGCGCTTGTCAATTCCGGACAGGCGAAGGAGGCGCTCGGACTGGAAGGGCTGCTCGGGACGTATGGGGACAGCTCGGATTTCTGGTTTCTGATGGGGTTTGTCTACATGAACAACGAGCTGTTTTCCGAGGCGGTGAACGCGTATGAGCAGGCGGTGCGCCTTGGCAATGCGCGCATGACGGGCGCGGATTCCTTTCTGGCGTATTACAATGCGGGCGTGATCTGCGAATGTCTGGGGCAGACGGAGGCGGCGGATTATTACGAAAAGGCCGGCGATTACGCGCCCGCGCGGGCGCGGCTGGCAGAGATAGCGGGGAAATAGCGAGGAAACAAGATGAAACGCAGGAAGCTGATCTTTATAAAGGGAATTTACGACACGATGGATCTGTTTACGGACGAGCTGATGCAGGCATTTGAGACGCAAGGCTATCCGACGTTTGCGTTGAACGCAGAGCGGATGGAGGAGAGCCTGGGGCAGCTCTCCGGTCTGCTTGGCGTCTCCTGCCTGAAAAGAGAGGAGGCGGATCTTGCGCAGGAGGCGGCGTGCATCACGTTCAACAATATGGGCTACAACCTGTGCGAGGATAAGGGCTTTAACCTGTGGGAGCAGTACAACATCCCCTACTATGATATCCAGATGGATCATCCGTTTCACTACGCGGATAAATTAAAGCGGCTGCCGCGCACAACGCGGCTGTACTGCATCGACCGAAACCACGTCGCCTACGTCAGACGCTTTTTTAAAAATATCCGGTGGGCGGATTTTCTGCCGCACGGCGGGACGGCGGTGGACGCGCGGGATATGCCGGTGCTTCCGCTGAAGGAGCGCCCGGTGGACGTGCTGTATGCGGGAAGCCTCTCGAAATACCGGATCGAGCTTTTGATCCCCGACTTCGACCAGTTTCGAACGTTTGACGCGGGGGAGCTGTGCAGCCAGGTATTGCAGGAGCTGGTGCGCCATCCGTCGCGGACGACCGAGGAGGTGCTGGAGGAATATTTTGCGGGGCTGGAGCTCGCGATGACCGAAGAGCTGCTCGGGGAATATATCTCGCAGTTCCGGTTTCTGGACGCCTATGCGGTGTCGTTTTTCCGGGAACAGGCGGTGCGCCTTCTCGTGGAAAACGGGATACGCGTCGCGGTGTACGGGGAGGGCTGGGAGCGGACGGACTGGTGCGGGCATGAAAACCTCATTCTCGGCGGAAAGGTGCTGGCGCCGCAGGTGTTGGCGCTCATGCACCAGAGCAAGATTGTGCTCAACACGATGACGTGGTTTAAGGACGGGAGCCATGACCGGGTTTTTAACGGAATGCTGGCGGGAGCCGTTGTCGTTTCCGACAGCTCCCGCTATATGAAGGAGCAGTTTGTAAACCATGAGGAGGCGGAGCTGTTTGCGCTCGAAGAAATTGGGGAGCTTCCCGCGATCGTCGGGGAGCTGTTGGACGATCTTCCACGGGCGCAGCGGATCGCGGATGCGGGTCGGAAAAAGGCGATGGAAGCGCACACATGGGAGCAGCGGGCACAGCTGATCGAGGAGACATTTCAGGCCTCGGCGCAGCAGGAATTCGTGTTTCAGAGAGGAGCGAGACGACCATCATGATCGGGGAAGTCAGCGTGATCCTGCCGACCTACAACCGCGCGCGCACGCTGGGGCGGGCGATCGGGAGCGTTTTGGCGCAGACGTACAAAAATATAGAGCTGATCGTCGTCGACGACGGCTCTGCAGATGAGACTTCATCTGTTGTGGAGGCGGTTCAGGATGAACGCCTCCGCTATATAAAGAGCGGCAAAAATCAGGGTGTGGCGACCGCCCGGAATGTCGGATTGCAATATGCGACCGCAGATTATGTCGCGTTTCAGGATTCGGACGATTTTTGGCGTCCCGAAAAGCTCACCCTGCAGATGAAGGAGCTGAAAGAAGCGCAGGCGGGATTCTGCTATCACAAGATCCGGTATGATTTTGGCGGAGGACGGACGGCGGTTCTGCCGCAGGAGAGCATTCCCGTGGAGCAAAAGCGCGGCGATATCTATGCGCAGCTTTTGTACGAAAATATGGTGGACTGCCCGGCGCTGCTCGTGCGGTGGGATTGTCTGGAGGAGGTGGGCGGCTTTGACCCCGCCCTGCGGGCGCTGGAGGATTACGATCTGGCGCTGCGGCTGGGGAGGGCTTTTTACGCCGCGTTTGTGGATCAGGTGCTGATCGACAAGGGCTACACGCAGGGGAGCGTGTCGCTTCAGACGAAAAATTATCTGGACGCGAGCTGTGAGATCCTTTTTCGCTACCGAAAGGATTATCTCGCGGCAGGCCAGTTTGACCACCGCGTGCTGCGGATTTTGGAGGATGCACAAAGGGCGGGAGTGCGGGACGATTACCTGGCGCTGCTCGTGCGGGGAGCGGCAGGCGGCAGGGCGCAGGAGCCCTGATACAAAAGGAGCGACAATTTTGGAAAGGCTGCACGATGAACATTCTGATCTACCGCTGGAAAGCATATAATTATACGGACGTGATCGAGACGTTTAAGCGCCTGGGCCATACGGTCGAGGAGCTGGAATATCATCTCGACAACTACGACGAGGACGACGCTTTTTTCCGGCTGCTTTGCGCCCGCCTGATGGAAAAGCGCTATGATTTTGTGTTCACGATGAACTACTTCGGCGTGGTGTCGGACGCGTGTGCACGCTGTGACATGAAATATGTGAGCTGGACGTGTGACAATCCGCTCATCAGTATGTACCATGCGTCCGTGTACAATTCCTGCAATTATATTTTCTGCTTTGACCGGACAAATTATCTGGAATTTAAAGGGATGGGCTGCGGGCATATCTGGCATCTGCCGCTTGCGGTGGACGCAGAGCGGATCGCACATGTGCTGGCACAGGCAGACGACCTGTGCGCCTACGAGAATGAGATCGCCTTTGTGGGGAGCCTCTATGAGCGCAACAGCTACGACCGGATGAAGGATCGGATGCCGGATTTTTTGCAGGGCTATTTCGAGGCGGTGATCCGTGCGCAAATGCGTGTCAGCGGCGGAAATATCATCGAGGAGCTCTTGCAGCCGGACATTCTGGCGGAGCTTGAGGAGTATTACAGGCTGGACAAATCCGAGCGGTCTTTTTCTAATTTAGGACTGATCTTTTCCACGACAGTGCTCGGTTTTCAAGTCGCAAAAAGACAACGGAGACAGGCGTTGCTGGAGCTTGGGAAACGGCATGAGGTGACGATTTACACGAACAGCGACACATCGGATCTTTTAAACGTGACGTACCGGGGCGGCGTGGACTACTGGACGGAAATGCCGAAGGTCTTTCGGATGAGTAAGATCAACTTAAACTTCACGATCCCGAACATTGTGACGGGCATTCCGCTGCGGGTGTGGGATGTGCTCGGGGCGGGGGGATTTCTCCTGACAAATTATCAGGCGGAGATCCCCTCGTATCTGGAAAACAAAAAGGATCTGGTCTGCTTTGAGGACACGCGGGAGCTTTCAGATCTTGTAGACTACTACCTCTCGCATGAGCAGGAGCGTGCGGCGGTCGCGGCGCACGGGCTTGAGACGGTGAAAAAAAAGCACGGCTACGAGCAGCGCATCCGGGAAATGCTGATGCGTATCGCAGAAGGGTGAACGCAGGTGCAAAGTTCCGGGAAAAACTGCTGCGAACATACAACTGCCGGAGCGTGAAAATGTTCCACTCTCCGGCAGCGTGATAATATGGTATAGCATAACATAGCGTTTGTAAAATATCTGACGGCTTAACAAAACCGATCCATCATCATCCCGGAATACATACTGCTGATATAAGGCGTGTTGAAGTTTCGGTTCGGGTCAGGATGCTTGTAGGTGACAAGCGTCTTTTTTACGTAATTCATCGGGTCGATGGAAGCCTGGCTTGCCTTGCTGCCAAGCGCATCGCGGAATCGGTTGAGCACCGCAAAGGCGTGTGCGGCATCGGGGCTGCGGATTGCGCTCGTGAGCGCAGACCGGTCGATCGAGAGTGAGCTGTCCTCCTCGCGATTTAACCCGATCCTGGAAAAATCCTGAATGAAGCCTCTGGTGATGCTGCTCATGTCCTTTAACAGCTTGTCGCTGGATTCCTGTCTGCCTGCATAGCGGTGCGCGGTGTCGATGATACCGTTGTACGCGCCGACTAACGTCTCGATGTTGTCCGCAACCGCGTCCGTGCTCGGCTTAAAGCCGACGGTCGCAGGAGATCCGGGCTGGCTCACGCCGTTTAACGTCACGGCGAACATATTGTTGACCGTGAACGTATTCGAATACGATGTGTGCCGTGTGCCGTTCAGCAGGAAGGATGAATTTTCTGCGGGCGAGGTGATCTCGTCGATGCCAAGCTGATGCATGGCCTCCTGCGAATCCTTGTCGCGGGACGGTATGATATCGAAAAGATAGGTTTCGCCCTCGTCAAGACCGGTCTGTCTCGACTCAATCTGCAGCGCCTTGCTCATGCCGTGCGCGTCGCTGACAAGCTCTGCCTGAAGGCCGATGTTTGCATTGTTGATGAGCTTGCGAAGCTTGTTTAGAACTTCCTCGTTGGTATTGTCTTCGCTTACGTTAAACTGAAATTCATAGGAGGTCGTGTTCGTGTTCAGGTCGAAGCTGAAGGTGCCGGGCTTGAAATCGTGACCGGCACGGCGCAGAAAATGACCGGTATTGATCTGCGGGGTCGCCAACTGCTGAACCTCGAGACGGAAATCTGCGGCCTGCGGATTTGGCACATCCTCGTCACCGCCGATGTAATCGGCTGTCACGACATCGGGATCGCTTGTAGTAGCGATCTTTTTATCAAATGCGCTCTCAATACCCTCGCCGTTTTCGGACAGCGAAGCCACCACGTTTTGAATGGCGTGTGCCTGCTCCTTAATATCGATCGCGAACCTGCGGACGCCTTTGCCCTCTTTGATTTTGTACAGAGGGGATTCCTTATTAGATTTGATGATATTGTTACAAGTTAAGCGCAGCTCACTCCGTTTGTGTGAATCGTACTTATTACTTGTACCTAAAGAAACGCCGTACATGGCATTCAGTTGATTGTAAGCAACTGACATGACATTACCTGCCATATGTCTCCCCTCCTTTCTTCCATGAAATATACGCCGTCCGGCGCAGGGAGAATGATAAATCCATTTATCTGTATCAGAAAAGATACGCTATTTGCACATAATAAGAGCAGTATCTGATCTGATATACTATCATATCGGCAAAAGTGTGCATAAATGAAGACTTTTCGTGAAAAAAATGCAAAAAAATCTAATAAAAAATATTGACGCTCGCATAGAATCGTGCTATATTATGCTTGCGATGGAAGTAGGTCTTTTTTTTATGCCTAAAATGAACTGTTCAGAGCCGGGGCAAT
>CAMTZV010000065.1 GCA_947086625.1 uncultured bacterium
GGTCAACTGTGACTGGAACAGATTCACAAGCTCGGTATCCTCTTTGAGCGCGATACTGACCTCATCATAAAGCTGCAGAAAGTTTCGGATATTGTCAGCATAGGCACCCTTCTTGAAGCGGTAATCCGATTCAAGCTCACTGGCTACCGTTTTTACTTCACCGAATTTATAGATGTAATACTTATCCGGGTAGCGCAGCCAAAGATATGTGCTGATTGCATTTTCACGCTGGTAATGCTGCGCGGCTCCGTTTCCATACTTCTCTAAGAGAATAGACGATTGCATCTTAAATGCATCCATCCTCTCAAGCACATCCTTGCTCTCATCGAAAAGGGCAATAAACATGGAACGAACTTCTTCCGGAGCCGACTTCGCAAAACCTGCAATCATGCCTTTCGGAAAATTATTACTAGAAGCCAGAAGATTGTCGGTCTTATCTAAGGCCCTGTTTAGCATTTCAGGGAAATCGGAAGCATTTACATCCCAGTTGTCCTGAAACCATTTCACGGCTTCCCATTTATATTTTTCTTCTCCCCACTGCCTGGAAACGAAGTTCTGTTTGTACTCAACGAGCACGTCTTTCAGTCGAATTTGATCAAACATAGCGATACCACCTCGGAATTTGCACTACAAAGATTACGTCATCTAATACTCGCGCAGAATGCTGTTTTCTGATATACCCAAATACCAAAATCAGCTCCCCTTATACTTCCCCTGCGAAAGCTCCCGCGCGATAAACGCCGCCGACACCGCCGCCGCGAGCGCGTCCGCCACCGGCCCGGCATACAAAATCCCGTCGATCCCCATGAAAAGCGGCAAACCCACGACCAGCGGCAGCAAAAACAAAATCTGGCGCGTCAGCGACAAAAACATGCCCTTCTTCGGCTTGCCGATGGCAGTGAACGTGTTGGACGTCACCGGCTGTATAAAATTCAAAAACGTAAAGAACAAAAATACCCGGAAATAGCTCACCGCAAACGCCACGTACTCGGCGGAGCCGGAGCCGAACAGCCCGATGATCGGCTCCGGGAAAATCTGAAAGACCAGAAACGCCGCAGTCGAGATGGCAAGCCCGGCGCTCACCGTCAAAACATACGCCCGACGCACCCGCACATACTGCTTCGCACCGTAGTTAAAGCTCACAACCGGCTGTAAGCCCTGCGAAAGCCCGATGATAAAGGAGAAAAACACCTGATTCACCTTGGAAATAATACCGGCGCACGCCAGCGGGATCTCCTCGCCGTAAACGCTCCTCGCCCCATAATAAGTCAGCGAGCGGTTCATCACAAGCTGCACGAGCATCATCGCGAGCTGGTTCGTGCCCGGCGCCGCGCCAAGCGACATGACGGTGAGCGTCGTCGCGCGCTCCGGCTTCAAATGCCTGCGGGTGAGCGTGACGCTGCGGCAGTGCAAAAGGTACGCCCCCGCAAGCCCCGCGGAAAGATACTGCCCGATGATCGTCGCCCACGCCGCGCCCGCCATGCCAAGCCCCAGCCCGAACACAAACACCGCGTCTAAAATCGTGTTGACAACCGCCCCAGTCAGGTTGCAGAGCATGGAAATCTGCGGGCTGCCGTCCGCGCGGATCAGATGCCCGCCGCCGTTCACGAAAATGAGCATCGGAAAGCCAAGTGACGTGATGCGCACATACGTGCAGGCGTAGCCCATGACGCTCTCCGGCGTGCCGAACGCCCGCAGCATCGGTTCCAGAAAGAGCTGCGACACAAGCATGACGCACGCCCCGAGCACGAGCATCCCCGTGATCGCGTTTCCCATGTAGTACGCCGCCTGCTCATCCTCCCCCGCGCCCTTCGCCAGATTAAACGCTGCCGCGCCGCCAATGCCAAACAGCAGCGCAATCGCAATGCAGCAGATCGTAAGCGGGAACGCCACGTTTGTCGCGGCGTTTCCAAGCTCGCCCACACTGTTTCCGATAAAAAACTGGTCGACGATATTGTAAAGCGCGCCCGTGAGCATCGCCACGATGCTCGGCACGGTAAATTTCAGCAGGAGCTTTGGGATCGGCAGGATACCGAGCGGGTTCTCCTGCCCTGCCGCAGTCTCTCTTATCTTCTCACACATACCCGCTCCTTCCCCCTGTCCAAAGTCAGGGCCAAACACTTTTATGCGCCCCGCGCCGCGCACATTTTTCCTCATGAAAAAGACACCTTCCCACAACGGACGCCGACTGCCAACGCATATACCCGTATTGTAATGAAAAAGTGGGAACGTGTCAAGAATTCCATTTTTTTCGACACAGAAAATATGCCGGGTGTGAGACAGATCCGCCTAATAACGCCGGATCTCATTCTCATCCGGTTCGATCCAGATATCCCGGTATTTCCCTCCGTTCAGGATCAGAGCGGCGATCGCCCCGCTGCTCTTGGCCGCTATAAAGTAATCGCATTTTGACAGCGCAAGCACCTCGGCCGAATACGGCACGAATCTGTCGCGCAGGGCAACCGCGGCATAGTAATTCCTGTTGTCCGGACAGCCGCCCTGCCAGACAACGCATTTATCCTTCGTAATCAAAGGCCGTGAAATCAGAATGACATGCTCCTCCCCGAAAATCTGCCGGAACAGGCAGGCGCTCTCCCACCGCTCGGTCGACACAAACAGCCTGCTGCAATTCCATTCCTCCATCTTCTCTCTGATGAGCCGGATCGTATCTTCCACCTCCGGTACATACGGATGCCCGATAAAATTTACCTGCTCCTCCTCTGTCCGCAGCTCGTAGGAGGATCTCGCGAAATCCTCCCTCAGGGAAACCCCGATTACAGCCTCGCCCTCTTTTCTGAGGTCTTCAAACTGTGCCCTGCACATTTCCAGAACCGCATCCTGAAAGACCCACGCCCTTTCTGCGTACTTGTGGACTTTTGAAAAATAACTGCGCCAGTCGGGAACCGACGCATGAACCCAGTGGTCGTCGATGTCGCCGTTAAGCTCCCTGCACATGTTCAGCCGCCAGGCGTGCGGGGAATTGATCGTGTCAACATATACGCCCTGTTCCTTTTTTACCTGCTCCAGAGAAACGTCCTGCTTAAAGGTGCATTCCCATGCATCGCTTACTCCGATGCTCCCTTCCTTCAGACAATTCCTGTAATCCAGATCCGCCACAGGAACCAGCCTTTTGTGCGTAATAAAATCGTAGGCAAACAAATACTGGATCGCCGCCGCAAAGGTTGACATTTCCGGATGGGCATATCTGCAAACGACATATTTCAGCTTTGCATTTCCATCGTCCAGACGATACCCGAAGCTTAAATCCTTCTCATTTCTATTTAAAAAACGCATCCGCAGCCACGTGTCGATCTTTCGATATGCCTCGTACGGTATAAGTTCAAACAATTTTACCGAACAGGCTCTTAAAAGCGCTCTAACCTTCATTTTCTGATCCCGGCGCAACATACTGCCTGTAAAGCGCTCTCTCCCTGTCTGTACACCAGATCTGATCCAGCAGCTCGGCTTTGTGCAGCCTCAGATATTCCACCATATGGCCAAGCTGCCGCTCACAGTATTCCGCCTTTCCCTTCTTAATCTTCTCAATCATGGAAATCATGTAGGAAACCCTCGCATATCTTGCCTGACCGGCCAGTGCCGGACAATGCCCGGATATATATGCGACCCTTTCATCCTGCATGTTCAAATAGTCGTCCAGCACATCCGGCCGCAGCATGTCGCCCGAGAGAAATGCCGTCATATTGCCCGCATGTTTATAAAACCGGTACATCGGCTTTCCCTGCGCCACAACGCGGCGGCTCCTGCAAAACAATTTATAGATAAAATGAATGTCGTCTACCCGGGTTTTCTCCGTCCAACGCAATCCCTCAAACAATTCTCTGCGAAACAGCTTTGTAGCCGGAGCAGTATGAAATTTTTCCCTCTTCAAAAATTCTGACAGCCCCTGCTCCCCCTCCCACACATATATCTCATCGTATACATATTTTGGGCATACGGAGCCGTCCTCATATTCATCCACACAGCCTGTAATCGAAATATCCGCATCATAGCTTTTTGCCAGAGACACAAGATGCTCCAGCATTCCCGGCTCGCAGTAATCATCGTCGTCCACCATGCTGATATATGTCCCATGCGCCCTGCCGATGGCAAAATTGCGGGCCGCGGCAGCCCCGTTATTTTTTTCAAGCGTGTAAAGCGCGATCCTGCTGTCCTGATCCCTGTAAGCGTTACATCCTGAAAGGTCTGGCCGAGAATACTGTCCAGCATTCCCGGCAATAGCGTTTCCCTGTTACACGTCAATAAAATAACAGAGACATACGGAACTCCCATCGCCCGCCTCCTGTCTGCATTTATCATTCATAATCGCTTTTGATTTTCCGGATACACCTGTCGATCTTCTCGGCCTGCTCTTTCTCTCGTAAATCCAGACCGGCCACATATTTTTCCCACTGATCCAGGTCTGGATTTTTCAGTTCGTCAAAAGACGCGTCCAGACAGACCTTTTTATCGGCATCCCATAAGTTCATAAATTCCCGCATCGTCGCACAGTATCTGATCCCGTCAAAGCCCGCGCGCTTCAGGGCATGTGCATTTTTATTGAAAAGATAAACGTCTTTATATTGCGAAAACGAGTACAAAACCCCCGGATTTAATACTACATTTTTTAACCTCCGTATCATTTCTTCCGGCAGGCCCATATCCTGATTTACGGCGACTGCGATCCAGTCCGTTTCCTTTTTCAGGATATCGTTTATCTCGATGCCGGCGTCTGTCCCCGCCCGCAGCACTCTGGAGGCGATCGCTTTCGGGAAGATTGCCCGATTCAGTTTTGACACACGCTCCTCATGCTCCGACAGATATCGGTTGGCCGTGTCCGGCATAGCGGTTCCAAACTCCGTGCGCCCCTTTTCCATGACTGCGACACATCCGGCTTTCAGCTTTGGGCTGTCCGCTTCCTTCAGCTTTTGGTACAGCAGCGGCGAAACGTCGTCGATCTCCTCGCTTGAGAGCCTACCGCTGTGGAACAGCGCCCCTCCGCAAATCTCACACCATTGCAGCTGCTCGCCGAAATCCTCCGGCTCACGTTTCCACCATCCGGGCTCAATCTTCCAGCCGCCGGGCCCGTCAAAGAGCATATCGAGCGCCCCCGCGATCTCACAAAAAAAGGCCCCCTTCGGCGTGATTGCCGCGCTCCACTGATTCTGGACCCAGCAGCTGTCCCGCATCGGAATCCATTCCTCATCCGATACACCCATCTCCCGCCTGCTGGCCAGAAGCGGCTGGTGTACCGACGGGTTCTGGTGGTCGTTTATATTTTGAAAGCTGAACGTATCCTGAATCAGTTCAAAATGTTCATAATATTTGTCGCAGACGGAGGTCAAAAGCCCCGGGCCCTTCCTCTCATTTAAAGATTCATCTAAAATATAATTCTTGTCATGCATATATCTTGCAAATTCCTTTATTGGTTTTCTTGTCGCAAAAAGATTATATTTGGAGGGATATTTTTCACCGATATATTCCACAAAACGTGAAAATTCCGGATGAATGAGCGGTTCCCCCCCCATAATTCCAATGCATCGGTCAAAGTCTTTCAAAGAGTCTACCGCCCGCTTAAATGTCTCGAAATCCATAAAAAAAGGTCTTACATGGTGTCCACAAAACCGGGTGCAGTTCGAGCACGCATGCACGCAGGCATTCGTAATGTCTATTTGAATAATTCTCATATCTTTTGGTGATCTCATAACGCTCCTCTTTTATTACTTTTACACTCTGCTTACGTCTAAATCTATTCCCAGATTAAAATATTGCCATCCTCAATCCCATAACCAAGAAGCTGCATCTTTAATTCCTGACGCAAATCGGGATAAATAGTTGAAATAATATATAACTCTTTTTTGTAAGCATTCCAGGAATTTATGTACTTATAAGGCAAGTAGCATGATTTTCCATAAAAAACTATCCCATCCTTTTTTTCATCATTATCTATATATGCATTTACATAAAACCCCTGTACAGCCAATAATCTTTCCAGGCTGGCCGCCATCGTACCCGTCGGAAAAATAACAATCGACTGATCTTCCTTTTTTTTCAGCTTGTTCAGAATAGATGTATTTACTTTTAGCATATAACGCTCCAGCCCGTTTTCCATTCCTTCTGACTGCATACACCTATGCAGTTCCTTCATATCGTCACTTCCATATTGAGGCCAGATATCGAATAGCTGTTTATCTTTTCTGATTATCCTACATACCAGATTCCGCTTCTCGTATGACAATAAATGTATTCCATATTTAAATATCGAGAATTTTACCAACTGCTGCTTCTCTAACCATTCCTTTAAAACCGCTTCATCCTGTGAAGACATTGCCTTTATAACACCTGCAGCCGCAAGAGAAAACTTCAAAAAATTTATAATAATATTTTCATTCAGACAATCGTATGTTATACTGCTTTTATGTTTTCTGTACACATAAAACGGCTCTTCCAGATAATAAATGGATCTGGCATTTCTAAGTATCGTTAAAACGTTAAGGGTATCGCCAACTGATCCTGCCAAACCACCGACGTCAAACTCTTTCTTATCAATGTAATATTCGAGGAATGTGTTGTCTGTTTTTACTTTCTGGATAAATCTCCATTGAACAGTATGGAAGTTGTTTAAAGATGTTATATACTGAATTGCCTGCTCATATGGGACAGAATTGATTTTATCCGCCTCCATCTCAGCATCTTTAAAGTTAACTGCCCCTTCTTCCACTTCGCATATAAATGTGCCCATAATCAGGTCAGCCTTGCTTTTCTTAATTGCTTCCGCAATATTTTTCAATGCCCCGGGACATAAATAATCGTCAGAATCAATCGATAAATGATATAATCCATTCATTTTTCGAATACACTCATAATAAGCCCGTCCCATTTGCGTCGGTTTCGGAAGTGTGTAGAAATGAATAATTTCCGGATACTTGCTATAATATTTTTCACATATTTCAATACTTCTATCATCCGATCCATTATCAATTAATATAATTTCATAATCATTAAAATCCTGTCCTAAAACACTATCCAAACATTTCTCTATATAATTTTCCGCATTGTATACAGCAATACAGACACTTATTAATACTCCCTGCATATCCAGCCATCCTTTCCTCAAATCATATAAACAATAAAAAATTTCTATTCTATTATCGCATACAGGACATGTTCTGTATAATCCATATGATATGACCTTATATAAAATTTATAATCGGGCACCAACGT
>CAMTZV010000066.1 GCA_947086625.1 uncultured bacterium
CGAGAATGATATCGCCGATCTGGAGAAAATTTTAGAGATCGCGGCGGACAACGGCAAGAAGTTCGCGATGGACTGGTCATCGGGCTGGTATCTGTACTCGTTTTTCGGGCAGACGGGACTTTCGGTGGGAGCAAACAGCGACGGCGTGACGAATTTCTGCGACTGGAACAGCACCGAAAACGAGATCAAAGGCGTGGATGTGGCAGAGGCGCTCTTAAAGCTCGCGTCGAGCCGGGGCTTTTTGTCAACGGACGACTGGCTCACCGGGATCAAAAGCGGCAGGGTCATCGCGTGTGTGAGCGGCGTGTGGGACGAGAGCGCGATCAAGGAGCAGTGGGGCGACGACTACGGCGCGGCGAAGCTGCCCTGCTATACGGTGGGCGGAAAAAAAGTGCAGATGGCGTGCTATTTCGGCTACAAGCTGCTGGGCGTCAACCCTTACTCCGAGCATGTGGAGTGGGCGCATAAATTTGCGGAATTTGCCTCAAATGAAGAAAATCAGAAGCTGCGCTTTGCGATGCGCGGGCAGGGACCGTCCAACAAAAACGCGGCGCAGTCCCCGGAGGTTGAAAAGGCGGCAGCGGTTCAGGCGATGCTCGCACAGTCGGAATATTCCGAGCCGCAGCGGCTTGGCTACAATTTCTGGGATGCCGCGACGCTGCTGGGCAACACGCTGGCGGCGGGCAATCCCGAAAAGCTGGATCTGCAGGAATTGCTTGATACGGTTGTGGCGGATATCACGAGCTCGACGGTGAAGTAGTGGAGGGTGGATATGGATCAGGACAAGAGGCAGAAAAAGACGAGTATCAAGGGCTGGCTGTTCATCCCCGTGGCGGCGATGGGGATGATGATTATACTTCTGGGCGTTGTCTCGGTGACGAGCCTGCGCAACGTAAATAAGGAGGCGAACACGATTGCGGGCACCTGTCTGGAGGGCATCAGCCGGCTCTCCGATATTCAGAGCGATATGAAGGATATGCACAAGCTGGCGCTCTCGCACATCGTTGCCACTGATTCGGACACGATGATCGCGCTCGTGGCTTCGGTGCGGGAGATGGAGGAGCGGCTGGCACAGGAGCTTGCGGCGTATCAGACGTATCTGACCGACGAGGATGCTGCGGCCTATGAGGAGATTGTAAGCGGCTTTGAGCAGGCGAAGGACTCGATCGCGTGTATGATCGCACTCAGCGCCGACACGCAGAACGAGGCGGCCTTTGCGGTGGCAAACACGGAGCTGAAAGCGAGTATGGACGCGATCAGCACCCATGTGGAAGCGATGGAGACGCAGGCCAGACGCTCCGCGGACGAGGCGCGCGCGGTGCTCACGGACGTCTATCAGCGGGCGTTTGTCACAAACCTCGTCATCTCGTTCATCGGCCTTTGCATGGTGGCGGCGGCGTTTTTTGCCATCCTGCGGAAGGTGCTCTCGCCGCTTGCGCGGACGGAGCGGTCGCTGAAGGATATCATGTCGGGCATCGACCACAGGCAGGGTGATCTGACGAAGCGCATCACGCTCTACGGCGAGGATGAGATCGGCTCCCTCGGAAGCGGCATCAATGCCTTTATCGAGCGTTTGCAGAACATTCTGCGGATGGTGACGAGCAGCTCCCAGCAGATGAACGGCATCGCGGGGGAGGTGAGCGAGAGCCTTGAGAAGTCCAACGGCAGCGTGTCCGAGCTGACCGCGGTGACGGAGGAGCTGGCGGCCACGATGACGGAGGTGAGCAGGAACGCGGGGCTTATCAATGAGAGTGCCGCATCCGTACAGGGCGAGGTGGAGGACATGACAAGGAGCACCACCGAGATCAGCGGCCATTCGAAGCGGATGAAGGCGCATGCGGACGAGCTGGAAAACACGGCGCGCGCAAACATGGAGGAGACCGGCCGAAAGGTCAACGAGATTTTGGAGGTGCTCGGGCGGGCGATCGAGGAGAGCGAGAGCGTTGCACAGGTCAACAGCCTGACGGACGACATTTTGAGCATTGCCAGAAAGACGAACCTGCTGTCGCTGAACGCTTCGATCGAGGCGGCGCGCGCCGGAGAGGCCGGCAAGGGCTTTGCGGTTGTGGCCACGGAGATCAGCCAGCTCGCAAAGCGCAGCCAGGACGCGGCGAACCATATCCAGGAGATCAACGCGCTTGTGACGTCCGCGGTAAACAATCTGGCGGAGCAGTCGACCGATCTTGTCAATTACATGAACGAATCGATTCTTCCCGACTACCGGTCGTTTGTGAGCGCGGGCGTGGAGTACCGCGAGAATGCGTCGTTCATTGAACAGGAGATGGAGCGCTTTGTCGGCAGGACCGGACGGTTAAACGACAGTGTGAACGAAATCGCGGCGTCGATCGATTCGATCACCCGCGCCATCGACGAGGGCGTGGACGGCGTGAACGGCACGGCCAGCAGTATGCAGACGCTCGCCGCCGAGATCGACGGCGTGTTCGGGCGGATGGACGAAAACCAGAAGATCGCCGGATCGCTGCAGAAGGAGACGGAGATTTTTGTGAATTTATAAGGCGCAAAAAAGGCCCTGCCAGTTATTCTGACGGGGCCGCTTTTTCCAATGCCTGCTCGATGGCGCGCAGAAGTACGGCGGAGGTATACTGGTTTTCCGCTTCGTAGCTGACGCCCTCCAGCGACTGCTGCTCAAGGATCTGATCCCGCAGCCGTTCGATGGTTGGCTCCATCAAAGGATACATGACGGAGACGGTGTCCTCCAGGTTGATCAGCGAGATATCCTTGATTCGGTTTTCATCCACGATGACCTGCACGTCGACGCTGCGGTTCTGAAAGTCGATGGAAGAGGTGTAGACGCCGGCTATGTAAGCGGCAGGGCTTGCGGCGGGCGCTTCCTTTTTGTCCATGCCGAACATCGTTACGAGTAAAATGACCAGGATGACGCCGAGCACAAGAAAGATCGCAGTGTACACCAGCTCCTTCATATGAAGTACAAGAATTTTTGTCTGACGACTCATTGTGTAGCTCTCCTCCCTTGCCTGTTTAGTTCATTCTATGAAAAGAATGTAAAAATTATTAAATTTTTTTGAAAAAGTGCTTGACTTTTATTCCTGCATAGGGTATATTATATTTCGTGCTAAGGAACACGGCACAAACCGACAGAAACAAACAATCGGATATGCGATAGTGGCGTAGTTGGTAACGCGCGACCTTGCCAAGGTCGAGACCGCGGGTTCGAGCCCCGTCTATCGCTCGCAAAAGTATCGTTGATTCGCTTTAGAGCGGGTTGGCGGTATTTTTTTGTGCGCGCAGCCGTTTTGCGCGTCGCTTTGCATGATGCGGGCAGGGCTGAGAGATAATAGATGTAGAAACTTCCAAATTTAGTGTTGACATTATCGTCAAGCAGTGTTATCTTAGTTACAGAAATGATTAGCACTCCTTTTTGTTGAGTGCTAATAACAAGAGGTCAGAGGTGAGCGATGGAGCATTTAGACGAAAGAAAAACAAAAATTCTAAAAGCGATCATCCGAACGTATCTGGAAACAGGAGAGCCGGTTGGCTCCCGCACGATTTCCAAATATACGGATCTGAACTTAAGCTCGGCGACGATCCGCAACGAAATGTCGGATCTGGAGGAGCTGGGCTACATTGTCCAGCCGCACACTTCAGCGGGGCGCATCCCGTCCGATCAGGGCTACCGTTTTTATGTGGATCATCTGATGGAGGAAAAGGAGCGCGAGGTGTCCGAGATGAAGGAGTTTGTCATCGAGCGGACAGAGAAGATGGAGCAGGTGCTCAAAAACGTGGTAAAGCTTCTGGCGACTAACACGAATTACGCGACGATGATCACCGCGCCGCAGTACCGGAGGGGCAAGCTGAAATTTATCCAGCTCTCGCAGGTGGACGCGGAGCAGATTCTGGCGGTCATCGTTCTCGAGGGCAACATTGTAAAAAATAAGATCATCCGCACCGGCCTGGAAGAGCTGAACGCGGAGCAGATCTTGAAGCTGAACCTGCTGCTGAACACGAGCTTAAACGGGCTGGCGCTCAATGAGATCAATCTTGCCACCATCGCAAAGCTCAAGGAGCAGGCAGGAATCCACAGCGAGATCGTAGGCAAGGTGCTGGACGCGATTGCCGAGTCCATCTCCGAGGACGAGGATCTTGAGATCTATACGAGCGGGGCCACAAATATTTTTAAATACCCGGAGCTTGCGGATTCCGACCGGGCGCGCGAGCTGATCTCGGCATTTGAGGAAAAGCAGCAGCTCATCGGCCTGGTGAGCGATACGCTTTCGGACGAGGAGAGCACAGGCATACAGGTCTATATCGGAAACGAAACGCCCGTGCAGACGATGCGGGACTGCAGCGTTGTGACGGCGACCTACGAGCTGGGCGAGGGCATGAAGGGTACGATCGGTATCATCGGGCCGAAGCGCATGGATTATGAAAACGTCATGGACAATCTGAAGACGTTGAAAAACCAGCTGGACGGTATATTTAAAAAACCGCCGGACGGTAACAGGGATACGAAAAACAGCTTTTAAGGTGAAAGGTGAGGCATATGGCAGAAGAAAAGACGATTTCCACGCAGGAGGAAGAGGCAGCGTTGGAGCAGGAGGAGCAGACACAGGAGACGGCGCCCGGGGAGGACATGTCCGGGGAGTGCGAAGGAAAAGCGCCCGGGGAGGCCGCCGACGTTTCGGAGGCCTCCGATCCCTCCGATTCCTGCGACACTTCCGACGGAGGGGATGTGCAGGCAGAGGAGCCGAAATCTGCAAAGGGCGAGAAAAAGAGCCCTTTTAAGAAGAAGGAAAAGAAAAAAGACAAGCGCGACGAGCGCATCGAGGAGCTGACCGACCAGGTGAAGCGCCAGATGGCGGAATTTGAGAATTTCCGCAAGCGAACCGAGAAGGAAAAAACGCAGATGTATGAAATCGGCGCAAAGAGCGTCGTCGAGAAGATCCTTCCGGTCGTGGATAACTTTGAGCGCGGGCTGGCGGCGGTGCCGGAGGACTTAAAGGACAACGCCTTTGTAGACGGCATGGATAAGATTTACAAGCAGATTTTGACGGTCTTCGAGGAGATGGATGTAAAGCCGATCGAGGCGGTGGGAAAGGAATTTGACCCCGAGTTCCACAATGCGGTGATGCAGGTGGAGAGCGAGGAGTACGAATCAGGCGTTGTTGCGCAGGAGCTTCAGAAGGGCTACCTGTACCGCGATTCCGTGGTAAGGCACAGCATGGTAGCCGTCGTACAGTAAACAATATATGCGTGTAATTCAATTTTTATAAATTTAGGAGGAAAAAATAATGAGCAAAATTATCGGAATCGATCTGGGAACAACCAATAGCTGTGTAGCTGTTATGGAAGGTGGAAAGCCCACCGTTATCGCGAATCAGGAGGGTGCGCGCACAACGCCGTCCATCGTGGCATTTACAAAGACCGGAGAGCGCTTAGTCGGCGAGCCCGCAAAGCGTCAGGCAGTCACAAACGCGGAGAAGACGATCTCCTCCATCAAGCGCCACATGGGCACGGATTTCAAGCAGGCGATCGACGAGAAGAGCTACAGCCCGCAGCAGATTTCCGCAATGATCTTACAGAAATTAAAGGCAGATGCGGAAAGCTACTTGGGCGAGTCCGTGAAGGAGGCGGTTATCACCGTTCCGGCCTACTTTAATGACGCACAGCGCCAGGCGACCAAGGATGCCGGCAAGATCGCGGGTCTTGACGTAAAGCGTATCATCAACGAGCCGACGGCGGCAGCGCTCGCCTATGGCCTTGACAACGAAAAAGAGCAGAAGATCATGGTATACGATCTGGGCGGCGGCACGTTCGACGTGTCCATCATCGAGATCGGTGACGGCGTCATCGAGGTGCTCTCCACGAACGGCGACACCCGTCTCGGCGGCGACGATTTTGATAACCGCGTGACGCAGTGGATGATCGACGAGTTCAAAAAGGCAGAGGGCGTTGACCTCTCAAATGACAAGATGGCATTACAGCGCTTAAAGGAGGCGGCAGAGAAGGCGAAGAAGGAGCTCTCCTCCGCGACGACGACGAACATCAACCTGCCGTTCATCACCGCGACCGCAGAGGGCCCCAAGCACTTTGACATGAACCTCACACGCGCGAAATTCGACGAGCTGACGCATGACCTCGTGGAGAAGACCGCGATCCCGGTTCAGAACGCGATGAAGGATGCGGGGCTGACGAACGCGGACATCGGACAGGTGCTGCTCGTTGGCGGCTCCACACGTATCCCCGCCGTACAGGACAAGGTAAAGCAGCTCACCGGCAAGGATCCGAGCAAGAACTTAAACCCCGACGAGTGCGTGGCCATCGGCGCGTCCATCCAGGGCGGCAAGCTGGCGGGCGACGCGGGCGCAGGCGAGATTTTACTGCTTGACGTCACACCGCTTTCTCTCTCCATCGAGACGATGGGCGGTGTTGCGACAAGGCTGATTGAGCGCAACACGACGATCCCGACCAAGAAGAGCCAGATCTTCTCCACCGCAGCAGACAACCAGACGGCCGTAGATATCAACGTTGTACAGGGCGAGCGTCAGTTTGCCCGTGACAACAAGTCGCTCGGCCAGTTCCGGCTCGACGGTATCCCTCCGGCACGCCGCGGCGTTCCGCAGATCGAGGTTACGTTTGACATCGATGCGAACGGTATCGTAAACGTGTCCGCGAAGGATCTCGGAACCGGAAAGGAGCAGCACATCACAATCACCGCAGGCTCCAATATGTCCGACGACGAGATTGACCGCGCAGTCAAGGAGGCCGCAGAGTACGAGGCACAGGATAAGAAGCGCAAGGAGGCCATCGATACGAGAAACGATGCCGACGCGTTTGTATTCCAGACACAGCAGGCGCTGGATCAGGTCGGCGACAAGCTCGACGCGGCTGACAAGTCCGCGGTAGAGGCAGACTTAAATGCATTGAAGTCGCTCGTCGACGCAAATCCCGATGCCGAGAACATGTCCGAGTCGGTTGTAAGCGACATGAAGGCGGCAAAGGAAAAGCTGATGGAGAGCGCGCAGAAGGTATTCGCAAAGATGTACGAGGGCGCACAGGCAGCCGGCGCAGGCCCGGATATGGGCGCGGCGGGCGCAGGCCCCGACATGGGCGCGCAGAGTGCGGGCCCCGCAGATGACGACGTAGTAGACGCAGACTTC
>CAMTZV010000067.1 GCA_947086625.1 uncultured bacterium
TCGATTGCTATTCTCATACGATTACTTCTACGGCATCGCCGTCATGGAAACGTCCTGGAAGCGGGTGAAACCGCGAAAGAAGCGCGCCATTGAAACCGATCTGGACCGGCTGGCCGGCCGCATAAAGGAAAATCAGGGACAGCTCACGCCGCCCCTGAAAACAAGATTCTTTTTTGAAATGATGCGCATCGCGCAAAAGCACGGATGGAACGAGACCGATGCCGCCTACTGGCGAAAGAAGGGGTGGACGGATAAGGCCCGCCCGTGGAACGCATAAGCATCTACCACTCGTCGTTCCCGGTGTAGTAAGGCCCCGGCACCTTTGTGCGCACAGCCTTATACAGCTCCGCGTTCGTGTACTGGATATACGGGTTTACCCAGAAAATGCCCACAAGTCCCCAGGTGATGGAGGAGAGGGCGTGCCACAGGATAAACGAGAGGT
The DNA here is from genome assembly GCA_947086625.1 of uncultured bacterium. GTDB lineage: Bacteria > Bacillota > Clostridia > Lachnospirales > Lachnospiraceae > W0P33-017. Next base: position 443 of record CAMTZV010000067.1, read on the forward strand.
CGAGCACGAACGCATCCCATTTTTCGCCGTACATCATTGCGCTCGAGAGGCGCTTTGCCTCGGAAAAGCTTAAATTTGAATCCTCCGCCAGAAGGTAGGGGATCATGCGGTACTCATACGCCTTGTAGATGCCCGGAATGACGAGCAACAGCGACCAAAGGAAAATAAACAGGCTCATCAACAGCATGGACGAGACGACGTTGATATAGCCGTTTCGAAACGCGTAGCCCAGATTGCCAAGCTGCGCGTTTCCGTCGCTCGCATCGAGGAAATACTTTTTGCATCCCACCTCTAACGGGTGAAACACGAAGATCGACAGCACAAGCCCCCCGATTGCCATGATGAATACCGTAATCATCGCGAGCCCGAAAAAGAACATCAACGGCCCCGCGAACATCCCTCCGACGGCGTCCGCGACTTCGTTGCCCGTATAGCTGACCTCGCTGCTTTTTCCTCTCCTGATGAGATCGCCTCCGATGAACGCCAGAATCGCCGCCACGAGCACGGACGGCCAGTAAAACGCCCGAACGCTGAATTTTGCCTTTTCCTTGAGTTCCGCTCTTGTCCACTGCATGTCTGTCTTCCTCCCTTTTCATGAGCGCCCTGCCGTGACCTGGGCTTTTAATTCATCCTTTTGATGAGCGCCGCGCCGTAGGTGCCGTGCCCCAGATGGCAGCCAAGGCTTAAGGGGATCGGCGAGAGGCTGCACCGCACGCCGAACGCCTCCTCCAGCTGCGCTTTCCACGCCCGCGCGTCCTCCTCGGACATGCTCGCGGCCGCCGCCAGATAAAACCGGCTCATATCGTCCGTGTGGAATTTATGCTTCAGGCTCTCCTGCAGGCACTGTATGATCCGCTTACGCGCCAGCTTTTCGCCGCGCACCTTTCCGACCGCCTCCACCTTCTCGTCCTCCAGCGAGAGGATCGGCTTGATGTTGAGCAGGCTGCCGATCGCCGCGGACGACGCCGAGATGCGCCCGCCCTGCTTCAATTACTTTCAGTCCTCAACCGTCAGATAGATGATGCAGTCATTTTTCGCATACACCAGCTCTTTCAAAATCTGAGCCGCGCTCTCTCCCGCCAGCGCCCGTTTTCTCGCCTCGAGCACCGCCGCCTTCTGCGTCACGGTGACGCGCCCGATATCCGCCACGAACACTCTGCCGTCATAGTCCTGTGCCATCGCCTGCGCGGTCGCGCACGAGCCGGAAAGCCCGCTCGACATCGGGATATACAACAGCTCGTCGTGCTCCTTTAGCACCTCATCCCACAGCTCCATGACGTCCGCCGGCGCGGGCTGCGAGCTGTAAATCTTTGAACCCGCCTGCTGACGCACGTAAAACTCCTCGTGCGTCATCGTCCGATCCTCAAAATAGAGCTCCCCGTCCACATAAAACGGCATCGGGAGCACGTAAACCCCGTACTTTTTCGCCTTTTCCTGCGAGATACCCGCGTTTGAATCCGTCACGATTGCAGTCTTCATAGATACGCTCCTTTATTTTCTTCACAAAAATATCTCTCCATCACATATCCCACACGTCCCGGCGGGTCACAGCCCTCAAACAAAAGAAAAAAGCGGGTGATGGGAATCGAACCCACGTATCCAGCTTGGAAGGCTGGTGTTCTACCATTGAACTACACCCGCGAAACTATTATTTATCATAGCATTCGCGGGCGCGCTTGTCAATGGGCGCCCGCGGAAAAAACGGCTGACCGCTCTTTTTGAACCTTCCTGTCAGTTTTTGTTTACCTTTCCCTGAAAGCCCGTGACCTTCACGTCCTTGTCGCAGTAGACGTTACAGCTCTTTGACGCTCCGGAGAGATCGAGGGTTTTCAGCTTATTATTTTTACAATTCACATAACGCAAGCTCTTTTTCGTCCCGAGCTTTAAGGTTTTCAGCGCATTGTCGGACACATCGATCCAAAAGAGACCCGGATTTTTGCTAAGATCCAGCGTTGTAACCTTTTTGTTCCCATGAAACTCAAGGTCTTCCAGACGTTCCATCTGTGAAAGATCAACGGAGCTTATCTGCATATTTTGTATCGTCAGCCTGCCTATACCTGACGGCAGACGGCCGCCCTTCCATGCGCCGACCACTCCGCCCAGCGTCAGGCTTCCCAGCTTTTCAAACTCGAACAGATCTGTCTTCCACGGCGTATCCTCGATCGTAAGGGACGTTATCCGCCACTTTTGCGGCAAGTTTACCCGTACAAGCGCCTGATTATTTATTGTCGCAAAGCCATAGATCTGCCCCTGTTCGGATAAATCCAGCGACTTTAGCTTCGTATCCTGAATCGTCACACGCCAAAGCGCGCGATTGCCGGAGAGGTCTAAGGCGCTCAATTGCCCGGCAGAAATATCCAGATCCTGCAGCATCCCGTTATTCTCTAAGTCCAGCTCTGCCAACGCCCCGGAAGCAATCTTTAAGTTCTTCAGTATTTCATTTTCACTCGTATCCAGCGCCTTTAGCCGGTCTGTTTTGAGCGTCAGATATTTTAACGACGGGTTTTTAGTGATATCAAGCGTATCAAGCTTCTTTGAGCTGAGATAAAGCCGATACAGCTTCGTATTTTGCGTCAGATCCAGCGAGCCCAGCTTCGCGCAGGACAGGTGCATCCGTTTCAGCTTCTTGTTCTGCGAGAGATCCAGCTCTTCCAGCGATTTACCCGTAATGCTGAGCGACTCCAGCCCCTCCAGTCCCGCCAGCCTGATCTCCTTCAAATAGCTGTTGTGAATGTTCAGCGTCCTGATAAAAGGATTGTCGGACACATCCAGCGCCGTGGATTTCGGGTCATCCGACCACAGGACCAGGCGCTCCAGCTGTGTCAGCTTCCGGATCTGATCGTATGAAGCCTCCGTCATATCTTTTACCTCGATCTGCTCGATCTCACTGTCATCGTCAAAGATCAGGCCCTTCACGCCGTTCATATAGATCACGGTCAACGACGGCAGATCACGGAGATCGATCGTATCCACGAATTGCTTGCGGCCCTTTTTTCCATTCCGATCCACATACCAGTTGTGAATCTGAAACGAGCTTAACTCCTTCAGCCCCGACACCTTCACCTTCACGTCCGGCACGGCGGATGTCGGCTTCTCATAGTCCAGCACAAGAGATATGTGCTCAAGCTTCGGAAAAACCGTGAAATCAAGCGTCTTTCCGTCATAGCGGCTCATGTTTTTTGCGTCTATCCACAAGCTATTCAGAGCCGTAAAATATTTTAGCTGCGAGAGATCCGCCACATCCATCGTGCAGCGGATATCTGTCACCTGTCCGATCTCCTCCGGCGAGAGATATCCGTCCTGATCCTTATCATATTTCTTCGCCTTTTTTAAGATCCCCTTGTCCGAAAAATATTTCGACGTCACGGGAATCCCCCTGTCCGTCTTCGCCTCTGCTGCCGCCGGAACCAATACCAGCAAAACCGCTGCCATCAGCGCTCCGAAAAACATCCGTTTTTTCATATACCCGCCCCTTTCCTCATAAACATTATTACTATATATAATAATACGAAAAGAAACAGGAAAAAAATGGGGTGGCAGAGCCAGCCCCATGTATGACTATGTCGTGCCGCGCACGATCAGATTCCCCTCAAAAACAACCGTCCGGTCGCACGGACGCCCCTCCAGCATAGAGATCAGAATCTCCGCCGCCGCCTGCCCCATCGCGCGGATCGGCTGTCCGATCGTCGTGAGCGGCGGGTCGGTCAGCTCGCTCAAAAACACGTTGTCAAAGCCGATCACACTCATCTCCCCGGGAATATCCACGCCTGCCGCGTGAAACTCCTTCACGCAGCCGATCCCGATCATGTCGATCGCGGTCAGAATGGCGTCCGGCCGCTCCTTTAAGGAGAGGAAATAGCGCGCTGCGTCACGTCCCAGCTTCACGTAATCCGGCTCGTACTCCCGGCGCACCCGGTAGATCCACGCCTCGTTTTTTTCCAGCCCGCACGCCGAGAGCCCTTCCAGATATCCGTGAAAGCGGTCTTCGATGATACTGATATCCTTCGAGTTTAAGACGTAGCCGATCTTCCGGTGTCCCTTTTTAAACAGATATTCCACCGCGTACTTCGTGCTCGGCAGACCGTCCGTGTACACGTGCGGCACATCCTCATCCCCCGGCTTCGCCTTGTTCATGTAGACGACCGGAACCTCTCTTTCCACATGGTGAAGATACTCCGCCATCGCATCGTCCATCCGGTACGTATTGTACACAATGCCGTCGATATTGCGCTTGAGAAGCTCCTGCGCGTATTCGATCTCGCTCATCGCGTGGCGCTCGGTATTGCACACGAGCACCATGTAGCCGTGCTTTAACGCGACATCCTCCACGCCGCGAAACATTTCCGTGTAAAAGATATTACTGTATTCCGGCACCATCAGGGCGATCGTGTGCGTCTTCCGCGTGCGGATCGCCTGCGCCATAAAGCTCGGCGAGTAATTCAGCTTTTCAATCGCCGCCTCCACTGCCGCCCTCGTCTTATCCTTCACGCGCTCGTCATGGTTGATGACCCGCGAAACCGTTGATTTTGAAACGCCTGCCTCTTTTGCCACATCAAATATCGTAACCATCGAAAATCCTCTGTCGTAACCGTTTTCTTCTGTTTCTGTGTCCAAAAGACAGTATAGCACGCTTCGTATGTTTATCCAAGAATTTCCAGTATTTTATCCCGCATCAGCTCTGCCATCTGCGCATGACCCTTCGCGGAATAATGGATACCGTCCACATCGTTGAGCTCAATCTTATCGCCCGGATCCATGTAATAGATCCCATAGCGCTTTGCGATATCCTCATAGTAATACGCGAGCATCCGGCTGCGCCGGTCCATGTCGGGGATCATCTGATCCAAATCCATCTCTCTCCCGACGCTGTGGATCGGGACCGGCGTGACGAGCAAAAGCTTCGGCGGCTGAAAGTCCGGCCCCGCGTCTGATTTCAAAATCGTCTGCACGAGATTTTCAATGCCGCCCCCGACCTCAAAGGGCGAGAGCGAATAGCGTCCCTTCAGATCGTTCGTCCCGAGCATCAGGATGACCAGATCCAGCGGCTTGTGGCTGTCCAGACAGGGCAGCAAATATGCCTTTCCGTTTTTATGCTCCTCAACCGGATCGTCCCACACCGTCGTCCTGCCTCCAAGCCCCTCCTCGATAATATAACAGGAGTCTCCCAAAAGCCCCTGCAAAACGCCCGTCCAGCGGACATCCCGCGGGTATCTGCTGCGCAGATCCGGCATCAGGCCGTATGTATTGGAATCTCCATAACACAATATACTTTTCATATGTTCCTCCGAGCTGTTCAGTCAGGCTTTACTGATGCGCTTTACCTTTTCTTTGTTCGCCAGCACGTCAAACGCAACCGCCAGGATCAGTACGATCCCTTTCACCACCTGCTGATAATATTCTCCCACATTCAAAATCGTAAGTCCATTGCTCAATATACCAATGATAACGGCACCGAAAAACGCGCCCAGCATCGTTCCCTTTCCGCCGTTCACGCTGACGCCGCCGATGACAACCGCCGTCACAACGTCCATCTCCGTCCCGGTACCGGACGCGGGTGCACCCGAGCTGATACGGCCCGCCAACACGATTCCCGCGATTGCGGAGAGACACGCGCTGACCGCGTAGAGCGACACGGTGATCCTGCCGACCGCGACGCCCGCCAGCTTCGCGGCCTCCACGTTGCCGCCGATCGCATAGATATAGCGGCCAAAATATGAATATTTTAAAATGAGCGCCATAACGACCACAATGACCAGCATCACGATGGCCGGGATCGGGATATTAAAAATATAGCCCTGTCCGAAATTCACAATGCTCTCCGGCAGGTCATACACCGGAAGCCCGCCGGAAATAATGTAAGCCAGCCCGCGGACAACCGTCATCATACCAAGCGTGATGACGATGGCGGACACGTTTAAGCCCACGATCAGACACCCGGTCGCGCATCCGATCAACGTGATGAGAAGTACGGTGAGCAGCAGCGCCGCCGGAATCGGAAGCCCCATCTCACCCATAAATTTTGCCGCGATCACGCCGGTCAGGCCGAGATATGCGCCAACGGTCAGATCCATACCTCCCGAGATAATGACAAACGTCATACCGCACGTCAGGATTCCCAACACGGAAATCTGCCTTAAAATATTTAAAATATTGTTTAACTTCAGGAAATTTTCGGATGTGACCGAAAACAGGACAAACAGCACAAGCAGTATGATCAGTGTACTGAATTTTTTCAATAGTTGTTTCATGTTTCACTCCTTATCTGATACCGGAAGCCAGCTCTAAAATTTTTTCCTGCGTCGCTTCCTCCCGCGTCAGCTCCCCCATCATCTCACCCTCGTGCATGACTACGATGCGATCCGACATGCCGAGCAGCTCCGGCATTTCAGACGATATCATAACAATCGCCATCCCCTTTGCCGCAAGCTCGTTCATCAACACGTAGATCTCTTTTTTTGCCCCGACATCGATCCCCCGCGTCGGCTCGTCAAAAATAATAATGTCGGAATGGCTCGCGAGCGATTTTGCGAGAACGACCTTCTGCTGGTTTCCGCCCGACAAATTTTTCGCGAGCTGCTCCTTTGTCGGCGTCTTGATCGAGAGCTCCCGTATATACTGCTCCGACAGCTCCGTGTCC